>NZ_JAQFPJ010000025.1:0-58363 GCF_027712065.1 Bacillus cereus group sp. BcHK124 | reverse complement strand
TAAAGTTAGTTTGTCTAGCATCTAAAATAAAAATTGACGTTTCACGTTGTTTGTTTCGTTCAGTTTTCAAAGAACTACTTGGTCGCTCATTTGCGACTTCCTTATGTTAACATCTTCGTTTTTTTATGTCAACTAAGTTTTTCAATTTCTTTTTTGTCGTTTTTTGCGTTTCCGCATCAGCGACGGTTATTAATTTATCATATAATATCTATCGACGTCAACACTTTTTAATAAAAAGTTCTTTTTCTTACATAACGAATACATTCTTCTGCATTAGCGACTCTTCGAAACAAACAAAAAATGATTTTATATCTTTCTTCCATCGCCTTTTTTACAACGTCATGAATACGTTCATCTTCAAAATCAAATAAAAGTTCTTCTAACTCTCTCTTCAATATGTATTCCATTTCTTTTTTCTCTTCTTTCGTTAACATAAACCCAAGCAAATCATCACCTCAATCATTTCTTCCAGAGCAATAAAAATTAAGCCCATTTTCATTTAACAAAATCCTACCATCCATTATATCCACTACTTACGATATTAATCCCTTGTTCTCTTTTTTATATTTACAGCATATATGTAACTGAAAAGGATTGGACAAAGGGGCGTAATATTATGTTTTTCTTTTTTATTACGAGTAAAAGAAACTTTAAACACATTAGCTTAATAGTGATACTTTCCTTATTTACAGCATGGCTACTCTTTTTGAAAACATATTCACACGAGTCTGCTTTTTCAACCGCTACAGGACCTAAAGTTATTTACAAAGGCGACATCTCTAAAAAACAAGTTGCATTCACGTTTGATATTAGTTGGGGAGACAAAAAAGCAATTCCAATCCTTGATACACTTAAAGAAAGAGATATTAAGAATGCAACCTTCTTCCTTTCTGCTGCATGGGCAGAAAGACACCCTGATGTTGTTGAACGCATCATAAAAGATGGACATGAAATCGGTAGTATGGGTTATAATTACACGTCCTACACTTCTCTAGAGGCAAATGAAATACGAAGAGATCTTCTGCGAGCACAAGATGTTTTTACAAAACTCGGCGTGAAACAAATTAAACTATTGCGTCCACCTAGTGGAGACTTTAACAAGGCAACACTTAAAATAGCAGAATCACTCGGATACACTGTCGTTCATTGGAGTAATAACTCAAACGATTGGAAAAACCCTGGCGTAAACAATATCGTTTCCACCGTCTCTAATAATCTAAAAGGTGGAGATATCGTCTTATTACATGCATCCGATTCTGCTCTTCAAACAAATAAAGCTTTACCACTGCTTCTACAGAAATTAAAGAGTGACGGCTATGAACAAATATCCGTATCACAACTTATTTCCAACACAAGTACGAAAAGTAAAGATGTCCAATAATTTTTCACACATAAAAAGCTCTACTACCTTTCGTTCAGGTAATAGAGCTTTTTTTATCCCGATATTTTCATTCGTACAACTACCCTGCGTAAAAACTCTCTTAATTAGGCCGACTTACTCGTCTTTCCAATTAAACGATGTAATATAAGTAACTGATATGCATTACATAATAAAAGTGGTATCACCATTAAATATAACCAATCTGTATCATTAATTCGAAGTGCTGGTACCCACTCAAGAATTGTTACAACGACCATAAAGAACAAAGCTGGCACAAATGCCTTTTTATTCGTTTCCTTACTTTTTATATAAGCAACGATGGCACCAAACATAAATAACACACCAGCAACAAGTATGTTATTCCCTAATGAAACTTCCCCATTTGCAATCAATACCGATCTTAAATACACAAAATCAAATAAAACGAATGCAATAAAGAAGAGCTGGACTATATTCCATAAAGAAGACGATCGAAACATTCCCAGTCCAAAACGGTGGATTGTTAAATAAGCAAAGAACCCCATTTGACTTATCACACTAAAAATAAATCCTACACCCATCAACCAGAAGGAGACTGCCAAAATTTCCTTTCCGTCGAAATTTTGAAAAAATTTAGCGTACTTGTCCCACTCTAAAACAAATCCAATAATGACTGTACTAACCCCACCAAGAAACAACGTCGTAAAAAATAGTCGTACCCACTTGCGGCTATTCACAACACATCCCCCATTATCCTTATATTTCTAATTAAATTGTATCAATGACAATTTCAAAAAGCTAGCCATGTTCATGTATAAATTCCTTAAAGATATTTATATTAAAAAGAGAGAACTGTGCTGAAAGGAGTTCCAACTTATGAAACGGATGCTGCTCGTTTTGACTTCTTCTTTTCTATTTCTTGTACTTGTAGCATGTGCACAAGAAAAAGAAGCAAAGTCCGAACTTGATTATGATCAAACCAAGAAAATGATTGTTGATATTTTAAAAACCGATCAAGGTAAGAAAGCCATTCAAGATGTGTTAACTGATGAAAAAATGAAACAAGCACTCATACTAGATGAAACAGTAGTAAAGAAAACGATTGAAGATGCAATGGTATCCGATAAAGGGCAACAATTCTGGGAAAAGCTCTTTAAAGACCCTGAGTTCTCATCGAAATTCGCTAAAAGTATGGGAAAAGAACAAACAGCCTTAATGAAAACATTACTAAAAGACCCTGAATACCAAGCAGGCGTCATGGAAATTATGAAAAACCCTGAAGTAGAAAAAATGATGTTACAAACGATGAAGAGCAAAGAATACCGTCAATATTTACAACAAGTACTAACAGAAACTGCTGAAAGCCCACTCTTCCAAGCTAAGATGATTGATATTATTAGTAAAGGTGTCCAAAAAGCCGAAAAAAGTGGTTCTGATAAAAAGGAAGCCGGCGGTGAAGGTGGTTCCCAAGAAGGTAAAAAGGAACAGCAGTAAAAATAATAACGATAATAATGAGTGGACAATATATGTATCATCCACTCATTATTATTTTATTTTTGCGCAACAGTTGTTTTATCAATTACCGTTTCAGCTATTGTGCGATAAATAAGACCTGTCGTATGCGTATCTTCATATACTGACGGCGCAAAATCTTCTTTATTCCAATCAGGTTGTTGAAGCGGGATTCGGCCAAGTACTTCTGTTTGAAGTTCTGTAGCTAGTTTATCTCCTCCACCTCTTCCAAACACATATTCTTTTTCGCCAGTTGTTTTACTTTCAAAATAAGCCATATTCTCAACAACACCAAGAATACTATGTTCTGTACGTAAAGCCATTGCTCCAGCACGTGCTGCTACAAATGCCGCTGTTGGATGCGGTGTTGTGACAATAATCTCTTTACAAGCTGGTAGCATCGAATGTAAGTCTAGCGCAACATCACCTGTACCTGGTGGTAAATCTAAAACTAAATAATCTAAATCGCCCCATTCTACTTCTGTAAAGAAATGATTTAACATTTTCCCAAGCATAGGTCCTCTCCAAATAACCGGTGCATTATCTTCTACAAAGAACCCCATTGAGATTACCTTTACACCTAGACGCTCCACTGGGATGATTTTATCTCCTCTTACTACAGGGCGTTTTTCTATCCCCATCATATCAGGTACGCTAAAACCATAAATATCGGCATCAATGATACCAACTCTTTTCCCTAGACGAGCTAGAGCAATAGCAAGATTAACAGAAACTGTTGATTTCCCTACTCCACCTTTTCCACTCGCCACTGCTAAAAATGTCGTTTTCGAATTTGGTGACAATAAAGATTCAGTTTGCTCTTCTTCTTGTTCTGGTGCAAACTGAGCTAATTCCTCTTCTGTAAATTCTGCAAAGCGAAGCCCTACTGTTGCTGCTCCTAGTTCTTTCACTAACTTTACAATTCCAGATTGCAATTGCATTTGTTCCGCTGTACCGGTTTTTACGATTGCAATTTTAACACTTACATGTTCCTTCTCAGGCTTGACTGTCACCTCTTTAATTGCCCCTGTTTCTTTTAACGTTTTATGTAAAAACGGATCTACAATCCCTTCTAACGCTTCCACTACTTGCTCTTTCGTTACCATAATTAGCCCAGCCCCCTGTATGAAAAATAACATAATGTTAATTAAATATATCTCTCTTTACTTTTGAAATAAATGCGTTTACATTTCCAGTATAACATATTTTCGGAAAACTTCGTTAACGAGAGAAACGCAAAAAAATCCTCCTTATTCTGGAGGATTTCCTTTTTCCGTGAAATAACGTAATATACCACGATATACTGCAGCTGCTACCTTTTGCTGATATTTCTCCGAATTTAACATATACCTTTCATTTACATTCGATAAAAAGCCAGCTTCAATTAAAGCGCCTGGTGTTTTCGCATACTTTAATAAATACACATGAGAAATTGTTTTAGCAGAACGATTTGTATTCTCTAAACTCGTTCTCAACTCAGCTTGTATAAATTTCGCAGCACGTTCATTTTCAATTGAAGAACGGTAATAGAACGTTTGTGCGCCCTTCGATCCACTACTAGTTAAAGCATTTAAATGGATACTTGCAAAAAAGTCTACATCGGGTTTATTAATAATCTCTACACGTTTTTTTAAATCTTCTGCTTTACGTCTACTATATGACTTTGTATCTTTCTGGGCTAAATCATAATCTCCCTCACGCGTTAAAATAACTAGTGCACCTTGCTCTTGTAAATAATCTTGCACCTTCTTTGTGATCTCAAGCGTAATATCTTTTTCTACAATATCCTTGCCACCAACAGCCCCTCCGTCTGGTCCACCATGCCCAGCATCTAATACGATTACTTTCCCTGATAAGGGTAAATTCCAAGCTCGCCACGATTTTGTAATTTGAAATTCTTGTTTGACTAAAAAAAACAAAATAACCGCAGCGAGTGCAAAAGAGATAATTCGAATTCTCTTCATACCTTTCCTCCTCCAGCTAGTCCCTCTAATTACTTATATGGGACAAGAGGAAAGTTTATGCTTGTCTTAATGAAGCTTTAATCGATATCTTCTTTCACCTTTTTCATATCCTTCCTGCCACCATAAGCCGATAAACTGCTGGCAAGATTCAAAAAGTAATTCCTCATCTTGTAATTTAATTTCCCGCATAGTCATGCTCGTTAAAAATTGAAATAGTGTTTCCGTTAATTGTTGCTCTTCTTCTAAGGCCCTATATTTCACATCAAAGAACGATTCGCCATAATAGCCAAATTTACTATATCTCGCTCCTAATAAATACGATTCTATCCCTAATTCAATGCAGTAATCTTCATACTGACGATGAAGTTCCTGCATCTGAAAGGCATCTCTAATATTTGAACGTAATGTTTTTAATGATAATTCCCGCAGCATCTTCCGCTCATATTTCAACTGCTTTTCTTTTTGTTTTTCTTGTAAGCTGACAATGACATTCATAGTACTTATAAACCTCCCTAATACGTATTAGTCTAAACTTCTAAAGAAGAAGCATACGCGAGAGGATAGCACTAAAATATTCCAAACTACAAAAATTACAAAAGAGGAATGAAACATAAAAAAACCCCAACCAAAATGGTTGGGGTTTGTAGTTCGCAAAAATTAACGTTTTGAGAACTGAGGTGCACGACGTGCGCCTTTAAGACCGTATTTTTTACGCTCTTTCATACGTGCGTCACGAGTTAATAGACCTGCACGTTTTAGTGTTAGACGGTATTCTGGATCAGCTTTTAATAAAGCGCGAGAAATACCGTGACGAATAGCACCAGCTTGACCAGTGTATCCACCACCATTTACGTTTACAAGTACATCGTAGTTACCTAAAGTTTCTGTTGCAACTAGAGGTTGTTTCACTACTTCACGTAATGCAGCAAATGGGATATAGTTTTCAAAATCACGACCGTTAATGATAACGCGTCCTTCGCCTGGAACTAGGCGTACGCGCGCTACTGAACTCTTACGACGTCCAGTGCCATAGTATTGAACCTGTGCCAAAGTAAGCCCTCCTTTAATTGATTATCCGCGAAGTTCGTAAACTTCTGGTTTTTGTGCTTGGTGTGGATGCTCTGCTCCAGCATACACGTTTAGTTTCTTAGAAACTTGACGGCCTAAGCGTCCTTTTGGAAGCATGCCTTTAATTGCAAGCTCTAACATTTGTACAGGGTAGTTTGTACGCATTTCAAGAGCTGTTCTTTGTTTAAGTCCACCTGGGTGGTTAGTGTGACGGTAGTAAATTTTATCGTTTAATTTATTACCTGTTAAATGAATTTTCTCAGCGTTAATAATAATTACATGATCACCCGTGTCAACGTGTGGTGTAAATGTAGGTTTGTTTTTACCACGTAAAATGGATGCTACTTCACTAGCAAGGCGACCTAAAGTTTGACCTTCAGCATCAACCACATACCATTTACGCTCAACTTCGTTAGCTTTTGCCATAAAAGTCGTACGCATGTGTTTCCCTCCTCGTTATCTTTTCCATAGAAAAAATCTATTGTTTATCTTAAACACGATTTCCTTCCGGGGCTAATCGTGGTTTTAGAAACAATACCATATGTTATGATATACTTTTGAGTTTCTAATGTCAAGCAAATGTTACACCAGGATTAGTTGTTATAGTTTACCTGCCATAAATAAAGCCCATGACCAGGAGCCATCTTTCCAGCAAACTGACGATTTTGTTTCGCTAAAATCTCTGGAATGCTATCCGGATCAAGCTTTCCTTGCCCTACGCTCAGTAACGTACCAACAATAATCCTGACCATATTATATAAAAATCCATTACCTACAAAACGAAAAATTAATTCGTCGTCCTGCTCAATTAGCTCGATTTCATAAATTGTTCTCACTTTATCTTTTTTGTCAGTTTTTGCCGAACAAAAAGAAGTGAAATCATGCGTTCCAATAAAATAAGGGATCGCTTTTCTTATAGCGTTTATTTCGAGCGGATATGGATATTGATATACGTAATTTCTACGGAATACATCCGCAGTCTTTGATAATAATACACGATAACGATATTCTTTTCTCTCGACACCGTAACGTGCGTGAAATTCTTCTGTTTTTTTCTCTACCTGTGTGATAACAATATCATCTGGTAACATTGTGTTTAATGCATTGTTCCATTGCCACTCTTCAAGAGACAACGGTGTATCAAAGTGTATCACTTGTCCTTTAGCATGAACAGTAGAATCTGTTCTGCCCGATGCCTGAACACGGACAAGTTCCCCTTTATGCAATTTCTGTAAAGCTTTCTCTATTTCTTGTTGAACAGTACGATGCTGCGGTTGAATTTGATAACCACAAAAATGCATGCCATCATATGCAACCGTACATTTTATTCTATCCATTTCTTTATTCTCCATTACGATCGCACCCATGCCAAAATACAAGCTAAACAAAGTAAGCTTATAATTGTTACTGTATCGCTTGTTTTCCAGCGTAGTTGCCTGAATTTAGTACGTCCTTCGCCACTTTGATATCCACGGGCTTCCATAGCAATTGCTAAGTCCTCTGCACGCTTAAAAGCACTGATGAATAGAGGAACGAGTAGTGAAATGATAGCTTTCATCCTATCTTTTATCGGTCCCCCTGCAAAATCAATACCACGTGACGATTGTGCCTTCATTATTTTACTCGTTTCATCCATTAATGTCGGGATAAAACGAAGAGAAATTGACATCATTAATGCGATTTCATGAACAGGAACTTTTATACGCTTCAACGGCTTTAATAACGTCTCCAAACCATCTGTAATCTCAATAGGTGTCGTCGTTAACGTTAATAATGTCGTCATTAAAATAATAACGAAGAATCGTATAGAAATGTATATTCCTTGCTCTAATCCTTTTTCATGTATCGAAAACCAACCAAGCTGGAATAGTACTTCCCCTTCTTTATTTGTTAAAATATGCAGGAAAAATGTAAAAAGAAAAATCCATAGAATTGGTTTTAAGCCCGAAAGTACATAACGAATCGGCACTTTTGCAAAAAATAAAGCAATGAGTGCATATAAAAATAAAAATCCATATGAAATCGCATTATTTGCTAAGAAAACAACAAATACATATAAAAAGACAATCAGCAGCTTCGTACGTGGATCAAGTTGATGAATAAGAGAATTCCCTGGAATATATCTTCCAATAATCAACTGCTGCATGATTCATGACCACCTTTTCGTAACACCTGCACAACTTCATGAGTAAGATCCTCTAAAGATAAGGTAGCCTTTGGGATTGAAATGCCAAACTTCTCTTCAATTGCACGTTTATACTTTAAAGACATAGGAAGATCCACGCCAATTTTCTCTAGTTCATCAGCATGTGAAAATACTTCCTCTGCACTTCCTTGCAAAAAGACCGTTCCTTTATGCATGACTACAATCTGCTCGGCATATTTAGCAGCATCCTCCATATTATGCGTTACAAGGATAACTGTAAGGCCTTTCTCCTTATGTAGCTTATAAAACATCTCCATAAGTTCATTTTGCCCTTTTGGATCTAGTCCTGCTGTAGGTTCATCTAATACAAGCACTTCGGGTTCCATCGCTAATACACCTGCTATCGCAACACGCCTCATTTGCCCACCACTTAACTCAAATGGTGAACGTACTAACAGTTCTGGTTCTAACCCTACAAGTTGAATTGCCTCTCTTGCCTTTTGCTTCGCTTCTTCTACAGATACACCAAAATTAGTAGGTCCGAAGCAAATATCTTTCTCCACAGTCTCTTCAAACAACTGATGTTCTGGGAATTGAAAGACAACACCTACCTTTTTACGTAGTGGCTTTAGCTTTTTTTCTTTCTTTCCTGCCGAAATGAAATGTTCACCAATTTGAACTGTGCCATTTGTCGGCTGCAATAAACCATTTAAATGTTGAATCATCGTCGACTTACCTGAACCAGTATGACCGATAATGGCATAATAGCCCCCACTTGGAAACGACACGTCTACATCATAAAGTGCGCGTCTTTCAAATGGAGTTTTATATTGATAACGATGTTCTACTTTTTGGAATGTAATCTCCAAAGTTCGTTCACCAAGCTTTCCATTGTAAGATGCGTATTTTGCAAGAGAATTTCATTTCTTTTTAATAATTCTGCTATTTTCACTGAAAATGGTACATCTAATCCAATTTCTTGGAGCATATGAGAGGACTTGAAAATTTGTTCTGGAGTCCCTTCCTCTAATATCTCTCCCTTATTTAAAATAATGACACGGTCTGACTGTGCCGCTTCTTCTAAATCGTGCGTAATTGATAACACGGTAATACCTTTTTCATTAACAAGTTGTCTAACCGTTTCTACCACTTCACGTCTCCCTTGAGGGTCTAGCATTGACGTTGCTTCATCTAATATCAAAATAGACGGCTGAAGTGCTAAAACGCCTGCTATTGCTACTCGCTGCTTTTGCCCACCAGATAACGAATGTGGCTCATCATTAAGAAAATCTTCCATACGGACTAGTCGTAAGGCCTGATCTAATCTTTCTACCATTTGCTCTCTTGGCATTCCGATATTCTCTAAACCAAAGACAACGTCATCTTGCACTGTCGTTCCAACAAATTGATTATCTGGATTTTGAAATACCATCCCAATTTGTTTTCGAACATCCCATACCGTTTCCTCTGACAAAACCATTGTATCATTTACTGTAATTGTCCCTGCTTCCGGCAAAAACAAACCATTCAATAATTTTGCAAGTGTAGACTTCCCAGAACCGTTTTGTCCAATAACAGATACCCATTCTCCTTCATATAAGGAGAATGAAACATCTTTTAATGCATAAGTGGCTGCACCAGGATATTGAAATGATATATTTTCTGTCCGAAGTTTCTCTTTTTTCAATACAAGGCACCCTTTCCTTCGCCAAGTAAGCCTATTTTTATATTTAAAAAAAAGGGCCATGACCAGTTTCTTGAAAAGAACTGTCCTGCCCTTTTAATTATCATTATACTAACTCGATAATTACCATTGGTGCTGCGTCTCCGCGACGTGGACCAATTTTTGCAATACGAGTGTATCCGCCTTGGCGCTCAGCATAGCGTGGAGCTACATCAGCGAATAGTTTTTGAAGTGCATCTTGACCAGTCTCAGCGTTAGCTACTTCATTGCGAATGAAAGCTGCTGCTTGACGACGAGCATGAAGATCTCCGCGTTTACCTAAAGTGATCATTTTTTCCACTACAGAACGAAGTTCTTTTGCACGAGTTTCTGTCGTTTGGATGCGCTCGTTGATAATTAAATCAGTAGCTAAGTCACGTAACATAGCTTTACGTTGCGCACTTGTACGGCCTAATTTTCTGTATGCCATTCGTAGTTCCCTCCTTTGTTGATGGGTTTAAATCCTCAGTCGTCTTTACGTAAACCTAAACCTAATTCCTCAAGTTTATGTTTAACTTCTTCTAAGGATTTACGTCCTAAGTTACGAACTTTCATCATATCTTCTTCTGTTTTGTTCGCAAGCTCTTGTACAGTATTAATTCCTGCACGTTTTAGGCAATTATAAGAACGAACAGAAAGGTCTAGTTCTTCGATAGTCATCTCAAGAACTTTCTCTTTTTGATCTTCTTCCTTCTCGACCATAATCTCAGCATTTTGTGCTTCATCAGTTAAACCAACAAAGATATTTAAATGCTCAGTTAAGATTTTGGCACCTAAAGAGATAGCTTCTTTTGGCCCGATGCTTCCATCCGTCCATACATCAAGCGTAAGCTTATCATAATTAGCCACTTGTCCGACACGTGTCTTTTCCACTTGGTAAGTCACACGTGATACTGGAGTATAAATAGAATCAATAGGAATTACTCCTATTGGTTGATCTTCGCTTTTATTTGCATCAGCTGGCGTATACCCACGGCCACGCTTTGCAGTTAAACGCACGCGGAAATGCGCATCTTTTGCTAACGTTGCAATGTGTAAATCTGGATTTAAGATTTCTACATCACTATCGTGAGTAATATCAGCAGCTGTGACAATACCTTCGCCCTGCACATCAATTTCCAACGTCTTCTCTTCTTCAGAGTAGATTTTAAGAGCTAACTTTTTCAAGTTTAAGATGATCGTTGTAACGTCTTCTACTACGCCCTCAACTGTTGAAAATTCATGTAATACGCCATCGATTTGGATAGCAGTAACAGCGGCACCAGGGAGTGAAGATAAAAGAATACGACGTAAGGAGTTACCCAACGTAGTACCATATCCACGCTCAAGCGGTTCAATTACGAATTTACCATATTTAGCATCTTCGTTAAGTTCAACCGTTTCGATTTTCGGCTTTTCGATTTCAATCATTAACTAAACCCTCCTTCAAAACGTCGAAACCCCGGTTAAACAAAGGTATAACCTCTGTCTAACCGAAAGTCCCCCTTAGGCAGTTCCCGATTGTGCACAACAAGCGATGTTTCTGTACGAAATTTCTCGATAATGCATCATATCCATTATAGACAAAAGGGAAAATTCTATACAGAAAAATTACACACGACGACGTTTTGGTGGACGACATCCATTATGAGGAACTGGAGTAACATCTCTAATTGCTGTTACTTCTAGACCTGCAGCTTGAAGAGCACGAATTGCAGCTTCACGACCAGCACCAGGACCTTTAACAGTAACCTCTAAAGTTTTTAAACCGTGCTCCATTGCAGCTTTAGCAGCAGTTTCAGCAGCCATTTGCGCAGCGAATGGAGTAGATTTACGAGATCCACGGAAACCAAGTGCACCAGCACTAGACCAAGAAAGCGCGTTACCGTGAGTATCTGTAAGTGTTACGATTGTGTTGTTGAAAGTAGAACGAATATGAGCTACACCAGCTTCAATATTCTTTTTCACACGTTTTTTACGAGTGTTTGTTTTACGTGCCATTGTTAGTTCAACCTCCTTTACTTATTATTTCTTTTTATTTGCTACTGTACGACGTGGACCTTTACGTGTACGAGCATTGTTTTTAGAGTTTTGACCACGAACTGGTAAACCACGACGGTGACGAAGACCACGGTAAGAACCGATCTCCATTAGACGTTTGATGTTAAGAGATACTTCACGACGAAGATCTCCCTCAACTTTAATACGATCGATGATATCACGGATACGTCCTAATTCGTCTTCCGTTAAATCACGAACTCGTGTTTCTTCAGAAACACCAGCTTCAGCAAGAATTTTTTCAGCAGTTGTGCGACCAATGCCGAATACGTAAGTTAAAGAAATAACAACGCGTTTGTCACGAGGAATATCTACACCTGCGATACGTGCCATTCCGAATGCACCTCCTTCTGATTAACCTTGTTTTTGTTTATGTTTAGGGTTTTCACAAATAACCATTACTTTTCCACGTCTACGAATAACTTTACATTTTTCGCAGATTGGTTTAACTGACGGTCTTACTTTCATGTCTCGAACCTCCTTAAAGATTACGGAGTGCTATATTATTTAAAACGGTACGTAATACGACCACGATTTAAATCGTACGGAGATAATTCTACCGTAACTTTGTCTCCTGGTAAAATACGAATGAAGTTCATACGGATTTTACCAGAAACGTGAGCCAATACGACATGCCCATTCTCTAATTCTACTTTGAACATAGCATTTGGCAACGTTTCAAGAACGGTACCTTCGACTTCAATTACATCATCTTTAGCCATTCAATAGTTCTCCCTTCTTCAAATCAGTAACATTTTACACTGCTCTGAAATCCCGGAGAGCCAGCTACTTATAAAGTGGTAAGGATTTCGTATCCTGCTTCTGTAAGAGCAATCGTGTGCTCAAAATGGGCACACCATTTACCATCTACCGTTACCACTGTCCAGTCATCAGATAGTGTTTTTACATATCGTCTTCCTTGATTCACCATCGGCTCAACACAGATGACCATTCCCGGCTTTAATCTAGGGCCTCTATTTGGTGGACCATAGTGCGGGATTTGAGGGTCCTCATGTAAGTCTTGCCCGATTCCGTGACCAACATACTCCCTAACGATCGAGAATCCATTCTCTTCAGCATGGGTTTGAACCGCATGTGAGATATTTGATAATCTCTCGCCTGGTTTTACTTGTTCTAGACCAAGATACAACGATTTTTCTGTGACATCAAGTAGCTTTTGAACAGATTCAGAAATGTTTCCAACTGGATACGTCCATGCAGAATCTCCATGGTACCCATTGTATTTCGCACCAATATCGATACTGATGATATCGCCCTCTTTGAGCTTGCGCTTCCCTGGAATTCCGTGTACAAGCTCTTCATTTACAGAAGCACATATGCTCCCCGGAAATCCGTTGTATCCTTTAAAAGATGGCGTAGCACCATATTTTTGAATCGTCTTTTCCGCTATTTGATCGAGCTCTTTCGTTGTAATTCCTGGAGTAATGTGCTGTTTTAACTCTTGATGAGTCAAAGCAACGATCCTGCCCGCTTCTCGCATGATTTCTATCTCGCGAGGAGTTTTGCAGATTATCATTACGCTAAGCCTCCGATGAGAACATCGATATCAGCAAATACTTTATTGATATCTTGCTCACCATTAATGCTTTGTAAGTAACCAAGCTCCTCGTAGAAATCAAGCAAAGGTTTAGTTTGCTTAATATTTACATCTAAGCGATTTGCTACAGTTTCTTCATTGTCATCAGAGCGTTGATATAACTCGCCACCACATTTATCGCACACGTCAGCTTTTGCAGGCGGATTGAATTCTAAGTGGTAAGTCGCACCGCACTCTTTACAAATGCGACGGCCTGTAAGGCGTTTTAATAACAATCCTGAATCCACATTAATGTTTAAAACATAGTCGATTTTTTTGCCAAGATCTTTCATAATCTCTTCAAGAGCTGATGCTTGTGCAACAGTTCGTGGGAAACCGTCTAATAAGAAGCCTCTTACGCAGTCTTCTTGACTTAAACGTTCACGAACGATTCCGATTGTAACTTCATCTGGAACAAGTGCCCCTTTATCAATAAAGGATTTTGCTTGTAAACCCATTTCAGTTTCAGCCTTCATAGCTGCACGGAACATATCTCCTGTTGAGATGTGAGGGATGTTATACTTGGCAACAATCTGTTCGGCTTGTGTACCTTTACCAGCACCAGGAAGCCCCATTAAAATTAAGTTCATCCTTGTTCCCCCTCAGAGTACATGAGCATGTAGGGAAGACAATACTTCCCACTTACTCACTGCTTGATAAACCCTTTGTAATGGCGTTTTACCAGTTGGCTTTCTAGTTGCTTCATTGTTTCTAAAGCAACGCCGACAACGATTAACATACTCGTTCCACCGATCTGTGCAGATGGAGGAAGATTTCCCAGCTTCGTAAAGATAACTGGTAAGATTGCAATCGCTGCTAGGAAAATTGATCCTACAAAGGTCAAACGATACAAGATTTTTGTTAGATATTGTTCTGTATTCTTACCCGGACGAATACCTGGAACATATCCACCTTGTTTGTTTAGATTCTCTGACATTTGCTCTGGATTAACCTGAACAAACGCATAGAAATATGTGAAGGCTACAATGAGCGCAACATATATGATCATTCCCACTGGGTGAGAATAGTTAAAGTTTGCAATAATCCACTGCGATACATCATGTTTCGGGAAGAACTGTGCAATAGTCGGAGGAGTAATTAAGAATGAAACAGCAAAAATTACTGGAATAACACCAGCACTATTTACCTTAAGCGGTAAATGTGTGTTTTGTGCTCCAGCATAACCACCATTTCCTCCTGTTACACGCTTCGCATATTGAATTGGGATCTTCCTAACAGCCTGTTGAATGAAAATAACACCCACAATAACTGCTAGCACAGCTAGTAAAATCAACGCAACTTTAACGATACTCATGAACAATTGATCTCCGATATTTTGAAACTGTTGCTGATACACTTGAGATATAACACTTGGGATCGCTGCGGCAATACCACCAAAGATAAGAATGGAAATACCATTACCTACACCTTTAGCTGTAATCTGTTCACCTAACCACATTAAAAATGCAGTACCAGCAGTCAGTACCGTAGCAATGTATAAATAAGTGCTCCAACCAGGATTCAAAATTAATTGTCCACCTACCATACCGTTAAAACCGATTGACATACCAAACCCCTGAATAAACGCAAGAACAATTGTAAAAT
This sequence comes from Bacillus cereus group sp. BcHK124, assembly GCF_027712065.1. Taxonomy (NCBI): domain Bacteria; kingdom Bacillati; phylum Bacillota; class Bacilli; order Caryophanales; family Bacillaceae; genus Bacillus; species Bacillus cereus group sp. BcHK124. The sequence continues at coordinate 43,351 of NZ_JAQFPJ010000025.1, read as the reverse complement.
AACGCGTGAATTGCGTTAGTTTACGACGGCCCATTTCACCTTGCTTCGCCCATTCCGAAAATTTAGGAACAACATCCATCTGCAATAATTGCACGATGATGGATGCTGTAATATACGGCATGATTCCCATCGCAAAGATGGAGAAGTTTTTCAAGGCTCCACCGCCAAATGTATTTAGAATACCTAAAGCATTTAATTGATCTTGTGCCTTCAGTACGTCTCCATTTGTAAATGGCACGGGGATAAACGTGCCAATCCTGAATACGATTAACATCGCTAAAGTGAATAATATTTTACGTCTTATCTCAGCAACGCGCATAAAGTTGGAGATTGTACGAAACATTAGATCACCTCAACTGATCCGCCAGCTGCTTCAATTGCTTCTTTAGCACTTGAAGAGAACTTGTGCGCTTTAACAGTTAGTTTTTTCTCTACTGCGCCGCTTGCAAGAATTTTAACACCGTCGTTTAATTTGCTGATAACGCCAGTTTCCAGCAATAATTCAGGTGTTACTTCTGTACCATCTTCAAAACGATTTAACGTTGATAAGTTTACAATAGCAAACTCTTTACGGTTAATGTTTGTGAAGCCGCGTTTTGGTAAACGACGGAATAATGGAGTTTGACCACCTTCGAAGCCAAGACGAACACCGCCGCCAGAACGTGCGTTTTGTCCTTTATGACCTTTACCAGCAGTTTTACCGTTACCAGAACCGATACCACGACCGACACGGTTACGTACTTTACGAGAACCTTCTGCAGGTTTTAATTCATGAAGTTTCATTCCCAGGCACCTCCTTATATTAATGAGTTATCCTTAAGCTTCTTTTACAGTTACAAGGTGAGAAACTTTGTTGATCATACCAAGAATAGCAGGAGTTTCTTCCTTAACTACAGTTGAATTCAACTTTTTAAGACCTAAAGCTTCTACCGTCGCACGTTGATCTTGTGGACGACCAATTACACTACGAGTGAGGGTAATTTCTAACTTTTTCGCCATTTGTTTTCCCTCCTTAACCTAGTAGCTCTTCTACAGATTTACCGCGTAATTTTGCAACATCTTCAGCGCGCTTAAGTTCGCTTAATCCGTTCACAGTAGCGCGAATCATGTTGATTGGTGTGTTAGAACCAAGAGATTTCGAAAGAATATCTTGTACACCTGCTAATTCAAGGACCGCACGAACAGGTCCACCAGCAATAACACCAGTACCCTCAGCAGCAGGCTTTAAGAATACTTCACCAGCTCCAAAATGACCGTTGATTGTGTGTGGAATTGTTGTACCAACTAATGGTACAGCGATTAAGTTTTTCTTAGCGTCTTCGATAGCTTTGCGGATTGCGTCTGGTACCTCTTGTGCTTTACCAGTACCGAATCCAACATGACCGTTTTTATCGCCAACTACAACTAGTGCAGCAAAGCGGAAACGACGACCACCCTTAACAACTTTCGCGACACGATTTATCGTAACTACACGTTCTTCAAGTTCTAATTTACTTGGGTCAATGCGATGCATCAATTTTCCCTCCTTTGACCATTAAAATTGTAATCCAGCCTCACGAGCAGCTTCAGCTAGAGCTTTAACACGGCCATGGTATAAGTAACCACCGCGATCAAATACTACTTCTTTAACGCCTTTCTCTACAGCACGCTTAGCAACTGATTCTCCAACTTTCGTAGCAGCTTCAATATTGCTAGTACCGTTAAGAGCAAGGTCTTTATCAAGAGTAGATGCACTTACTAACGTTACACCATTTACATCATCAATAACTTGAGCGTAAATATGTTGGTTAGAACGGAACACGTTTAAACGTGGACGTTCTGCAGTACCAGTAAGTTTAGCACGTACACGCGCATGTCTTTTCTTACGAGTCGCATTTTTATCAGCTTTAGTGATCATTCTTGTCACTCCTTTCTCTCACCTAACGGGTTTACTTAGCAGTTTTACCTTCTTTACGACGAACAACTTCGCCTTCGTAACGAATACCTTTACCTTTGTAAGGCTCAGGAGCACGTACAGCGCGGATGTTAGCAGCGAATTCGCCAACACGTTGCTTGTCGATACCTTTGATTACGATCTTAGTTGGTGCAGGTACTTCAACTTCAAGACCTGCTTCCGGAGTCATTTCTACTGGATGAGAATAACCTACGCTTAATACAAGTTTATCACCTTGTTTTTGAGCACGGTAACCAACACCGACTAATTCAAGTCCGCGTGCGAAACCTTCAGTTACACCTTCAACCATGTTTCCGATTAAAGCACGAGTTGTACCGTGTAATGCACGGTGTTCCTTCTGTTCAGATGGACGCTCAACTGTTAATGTATTCTCTTCAATTTTGATAAGCATATCAGCATTGAAAGTACGAGTTAATTCACCTTTAGGGCCTTTTACTGTTACAGTATTGTCTTCTGCAACTGTAATAGTAACACCTGCAGGGATTTCAAGAATCTTTTTACCAATACGAGACATGTGGTCACACCTCCGTTCGTTTTAAATATATATTACCAAACGTATGCTACTACTTCTCCACCAGTTTGTAATTGACGAGCGTCTTTGTCTGTCATTACTCCCTTAGATGTAGAAACAAGAGCGATACCTAATCCGTTAAGTACACGTGGTACTTCGTCAGCTTTAGCGTAAACGCGTAAGCCAGGTTTACTGATACGTTTTAATCCAGTGATTACACGTTCGTTGTTTGCACCATATTTCAGGAAAATACGAAGGATACCTTGTTTGTTATCCTCGATGTATTCTACATCACGAATGAAACCTTCACGTTTTAAAAGTTCAGCGATCTCTTTTTTGATTTTAGAAGCAGGAACCTCTAATTTCTCATGACGTACCATGTTCGCATTACGGATGCGAGTAAGCATGTCTGCAATTGGATCTGTCATCACCATGTGTTTTACCTCCTTCCCATTTGTGGGTTTTACCAACTAGCTTTTTTAACACCAGGAATTTGACCTTTATATGCAAGTTCACGGAAACAAATACGGCAAAGTTTAAATTTGCGGTATACAGAATGCGGACGACCGCAGCGTTCGCAACGTGTATACTCTTGTACTTTAAACTTAGGAGTACGCTTTTGTTTCGCAATCATAGATTTTTTAGCCACGTTTTCGCCTCCTCTACTTAGCGTTGGCTTCCATTATTTTTGGAATGGCATACCGAATTGTGTTAAAAGTTCACGAGCTTCTTCATCAGTGTTCGCTGTAGTAACGATTACGATGTCCATACCGCGGACTTTGCTTACTTTATCATAATCAATCTCAGGGAAAATAAGTTGCTCTTTAACACCTAATGTATAGTTTCCACGACCATCGAATGATTTCTTAGAAACACCACGGAAATCACGTACACGTGGTAAAGAAACTGATACTAATTTATCGAAGAACTCATACATTTGCTCGCCGCGTAAAGTTACTTTCGCACCGATTGGCATACCTTCACGAAGACGGAAACCAGCGATTGATTTTTTAGCACGAGTTACAACAGGTTTTTGACCTGCGATTTGTGTTAATTCTTCTACTGCGTTGTCTAACGCTTTTGAGTTAGATACCGCGTCACCAACACCAGTGTTGATTACGATCTTTTCGATTTTTGGTACCTGCATTACAGATTTATAGTTAAACTTGCTCATTAGAGCAGGAGTAATTTCCTTTTGGAACTTCTCTTTAAGGCGATTCAATGAAGTGACCTCCTTTCTTAAGAAAATTATTTATCTAATAATTCACCAGATTTTTTTGCAATACGAACTTTTTTACCATCTTCTACCTTGAAGCCTACGCGAGTAGGTTCACCTGTTTTCGGATCTAAAATCATAACGTTAGAAACGTGAATAGGTGCCTCTTTAGTAATAATTCCACCTTGTGGATTTAATTGAGATGGCTTAGAGTGCTTCTTAACGATGTTAACACCCTCAACGATAACACGGTTTTGCTTTGGGAAAGCCACAAGGATAACGCCTTGTTTTCCTTTGTCTTTACCAGTGATTACCTGTACTTTATCACCTTTTTTTACATGCATCTTAATTCTGCACCTCCTTAGCAAGGCAATACCTTAAATTATAGAACTTCTGGAGCTAAAGAAACGATCTTCATGAAGTTGCTATCACGTAATTCACGAGCTACTGGTCCGAAGATACGAGTACCACGTGGGCTCTTATCGTCTTTAATGATAACCGCTGCGTTTTCATCAAATTTGATGTAAGAACCATCCGGACGACGAGCACCGCTCTTCGTACGTACTACTACTGCTTTAACAACGTCACCTTTTTTAACAACGCCACCTGGTGTTGCTTGTTTTACCGTAGCAACGATAATGTCACCAATGTTAGCATATTTACGACCAGAGCCGCCTAATACTTTAATTGTTAAAAGTTCACGTGCACCAGAGTTGTCAGCAACTTTCAAACGAGATTCTTGTTGGATCATGTTATGAAACCTCCCTTCGGACTAAAAATTCCGATTCGTCTATTTAGATAATAACCGCTTCTTCAACGATTTCAACTAAACGGAAACGCTTAGTAGCAGAAAGCGGGCGAGTTTCCATGATTTTTACGATATCGCCAAGTTTCGCTTGGTTTTGCTCATCATGGGCTTTGTACTTCTTAGAATACTTAACACGTTTTCCGTACAAGGAATGAGTTTTGTAAGTTTCAACTAAAACTGTAATCGTTTTGTCCATTTTGTCAGACACTACACGACCAGTATAAACTTTGCGTTGGTTACGTTCGCTCACTATGCAAACCTCCCCTCAATTTATCGATTAATTCCGATCTCTCTTTCACGAACTACAGTTTTCATACGAGCAATTGCCTTACGCACTTCACGAATGCGAGTTGGATTCTCTAATTGTCCTGTAGCAAGTTGGAAGCGAAGATTAAACAACTCTTCCTTTAAAGCTTTAACTTTTGTTTCGATTTCGGCAGTGGTTAATTCACGAATATCATTAGTTTTCATTAGATTCACCACCATTTTCTTCACGTTTTACGAATTTACATTTCACAGGTAACTTGTGAGCTGCAAGACGTAATGCTTCGCGTGCTACCTCTTCAGATACACCCGCGATTTCGAACATAATTTTCCCAGGTTTTACTACTGCTACCCAGCCTTCTGGTGCCCCTTTACCGGAACCCATACGTACTTCTAGAGGTTTTGCAGTGTAAGGTTTAGAAGGGAAAATTTTAATCCATACTTTACCGCCACGTTTCATGTAACGAGTCATTGCACGACGAGCAGCTTCGATTTGACGGTTTGTAATCCATGAAGCAGCTTGTGCTTGTAAACCGAATTCACCGAAAGCTACTTCAGTTCCACCTTTAGCACGACCACGCATTTTACCACGATGCTCTCTACGATATTTTACGCGTTTTGGCATTAACATATTATTTTCCTCCTTCCTCAGAAGCTTTCTTTTTTGTAGGAAGGACTTCTCCACGGTAGATCCATACTTTTACGCCTAATTTACCGTATGTTGTATCAGCTTCAACTGCTGCATAGTCAATATCAGCGCGAAGTGTATGAAGTGGAACAGTTCCTTCACTGTAAGATTCTGCACGAGCGATATCAGCTCCGCCAAGACGACCAGAAACCTGTGTTTTAATACCTTTAGCACCTGCACGCATAGCACGTTGAATAACTTGCTTTTGTGCACGACGGAATGATACACGGTTTTCTAATTGACGAGCGATGTTTTCGCCTACTAATTTAGCGTTAAGATCAGCTCTCTTAACTTCTAAAATGTTGATGTGTACACGCTTGCCTGTTAATTGGTTAAGAGCTTTACGAAGTGCTTCAACTTCAGTACCACCTTTACCAATTACCATACCAGGTTTTGCAGTGTGAATTGTAACATTTACACGATTTGCTGCACGTTCGATTTCTACTTTAGCAACAGCAGAATCTTTTAAGCGTACATTAATGTACTCACGGATTTTGATGTCTTCATGTAATAATGTAGCGTAATCTTTCTCAGCGAACCAACGAGATTCCCAGTCACGGATAACGCCGACACGAAGACCAATTGGATTAACCTTTTGACCCATCGATTATCCCTCCTTCTTTTCTGATACCACAACTGTGATGTGGCTTGTGCGTTTGTTAATTTGGCTTGCACGACCCATTGCACGTGGACGGAAACGTTTTAACGTTGGACCTTCGTCAACGAAAACTTTCTCAACAACTAAGCTGTTAATGTCCATTTCATAATTGTGCTCTGCATTTGCGATTGCAGATTTTAAAACTTTTTCTACAACTGGAGAAGCAGTTTTTGGTGTGTGGTTAAGGATAGCAATCGCTTCACCCACTTGCTTACCTCGGATTAAGTCTACAACTAAACGAACTTTACGAGGAGCAATACGAACTGTTCTCGCTACTGCTTTAGCTTGCATTGAAGTGCCTCCTCTCATTATCTTCTAGTTTTCTTATCGTCAGCATCATGACCTTTATACGTACGAGTTGGTGCGAATTCACCTAACTTGTGGCCTACCATGTCTTCAGTAACATATACAGGTACATGTTTACGACCGTCATATACAGCGATTGTGTGACCGATGAACTGAGGGAAGATCGTTGAACGACGAGACCAAGTTTTAACAACTTGCTTTTGCTCAGTTTCATTTAGCTTTGCAATTTTACTCATTAAATGATCATCGACAAATGGTCCTTTTTTCAAGCTACGAGCCATTTTGGTGCCTCCCTTCGTGATTGCCGTACGGTTCTCAAAGTGAACCGTACTACAATCCCATTATTTTTTACGACGACGAACGATGAATTTGTCAGACGCTTTGTTTTTCTTACGAGTTTTGAATCCAAGAGTTGGTTTACCCCATGGAGACATTGGAGACTTACGTCCGATTGGTGAACGTCCTTCACCACCACCGTGTGGGTGATCAACTGGGTTCATTACAGAACCACGAACAGTTGGGCGCTTACCTAACCAACGAGAGCGACCAGCTTTACCGATCTTGATAAGTTCGTGTGACTCGTTACCAACTTGACCTACAGTTGCACGGCAAGCAGATAATACAAGACGCACTTCACCAGAAGTTAAACGTACAAGAACGTATTTACCTTCTTTACCAAGTACTTGTGCAGATGTACCAGCAGAACGAACTAATTGTCCACCACGACCTGGTTTAAGCTCGATGTTATGAACAACAGTACCTACTGGAATGTTGATTAATGGTAATGCGTTACCGATTTTAATGTCAGCTTCAGCGCCAGACATAATTTCCATACCTACTTCTAAGTTCTTAGGAGCAAGAATGTAACGTTTTTCACCGTCAACGTAGTTAATTAATGCGATATTCGCAGAGCGGTTTGGATCGTATTCGATCGTAGCAACGCGTCCTGGAATTCCATCTTTGTTACGTTTGAAGTCGATGATACGGTATTGACGCTTATGTCCGCCACCTTGATGACGTACAGTGATTTTACCTTGGTTATTACGACCAGCCTTTTTGCTTAAAGGAGCAAGTAAAGACTTTTCGGGTCTGTCAGTCGTGATTTCAGCGAAATCATTCGTAGTCATGTTACGACGACCGTTAGTAGTTGGATTATACTTTTTAATTCCCATCTCAATTTCCCTCCTTCTTTAGTAAGAATTAAACGCCTTGGAAGATTTCGATTTCTTTGCTGTCAGCAGTTAGCTTAACGATTGCTTTACGACGACGGCTAGTAAAACCAGCGTGACGACCAACGCGTTTTGCTTTCGGCTTGTAGTTCATGATGTTCACTTTTTCTACTTTAACACCAAAGATCGCTTCTAGAGCATCTTTAACTTCTGTTTTATTAGATTTAACGTCCACATCGAACGTGTATTTTTTTTCAGCCATCATTTCCATAGAACGTTCAGTGATAACTGGGCGCTTAATGATATCACGAGGATCTCTCATTATGCAAGCACCTCCTCTACTTTTTCCACTGCCGCTTTTGTCATGATTAGCTTATCATGATGAAGCACGTCTAAAACGTTTACGCCATCAGCAGTGATTACTGTTACTCCAGGGATATTGCGAGCAGATAACTCTACAGATTCGTTTGCATCAGCAGTTACGATAAGAGCTTTCTTCTCAACAGTTAATCCTTTAAGTACTGCTAGCATATCTTTTGTTTTTGGTGCATTTAACACTAGGTCTTCAAGAACTACAATGTTGTTCTCAACTACTTTAGTAGCTAATGCAGATTTGATTGCTAAACGACGAACTTTCTTAGGAAGTTTGTACGCATAGCTTCTTGGTGTAGGTCCGAATACCGTACCACCACCACGCCATTGAGGAGAGCGGATAGACCCTTGACGAGCACGTCCAGTTCCTTTTTGACGCCATGGTTTACGACCACCACCGCGAACTTCAGAGCGAGTTTTTACTTTGTGTGTACCTTGACGTAAAGATGCACGTTGCATCATTACAGCTTCGAAAAGTACAGCTTCATTTGGTTCGATACCGAAAATAGCTTCAGCTAATTCGATTTCACCAACCTGTGAACCAGTTTGGTTATATACAGTAACTTTTGGCATTGGAATTCCTCCTTCCTATTGTGAATTATTTGCTAACCTTCACAGCGCCTTGAACAACTACAAGAGATTTCTTAGCACCTGGAACGTTACCTTTTACTAGTAATAAGTTGCGCTCAGTGTCAACTTGAACGATTTCTAAGTTTTGGATAGTAACTTGGTCTCCACCCATACGTCCAGCAAGTTTTTTGCCTTTGAATACACGGTTCGGAGCAACTGGGCCCATTGAACCTGGACGACGGTGATAGCGAGAACCATGAGACATAGGTCCGCGAGATTGTCCGTGGCGTTTGATAACACCTTGGAAACCTTTACCTTTAGAAATTCCTGTTACATCAACGATTTCACCTGTAGCGAATACGTCAACTTTTACCTCTTGACCAACCTCTAATCCGTCCACGTCTGCATCGCGGATTTCGCGAATGAAGCGCTTAGGAGTTGTAGATGCTTTAGCAGTGTGGCCTTGTTCAGGTTTGTTAGTTAACTTTTCACGCTTATCTTCAAATCCTAACTGAATTGCGTTGTAGCCATCAGTTTCAGTTGTTTTCTTTTGAAGAACAACGTTTGGATTAGCAGCGATAACTGTTACTGGGATTAACTCACCGTTCTCAGCAAATACTTGAGTCATACCGATCTTTCTTCCTAAGATTCCTTTGGTCATGAGTTACACCTCCTACATTTTTAAGTTATATAAATTATAGTTTGATTTCGATATCTACACCAGATGGTAAGTCTAAACGCATTAATGAATCTACTGTTTGTGGAGTAGGACTCACGATGTCGATTAGACGTTTGTGCGTGCGCATTTCGAATTGCTCACGAGAATCTTTGTACTTATGAACAGCACGAAGAATTGTGTAAACAGTTTTTTCAGTTGGTAATGGGATCGGACCAGAAACTGTTGCCCCAGAACGCTTAGCTGTTTCTACAATTTTCTCAGCTGACTGATCAAGAATACGGTGATCGTAAGCTTTTAAACGGATACGAATTTTTTCTTTTGCCATTATTTTCCCTCCTTCGTTCGCCTATTTCTAAAATAGACCTTCTCCATGGAAATTTCCTCACACCATGCCATGGCAAAGCGGCCGGGTGTGTCAGCAACCTTCCACTTCATCGCAGTCAAAGACCAACATTGTCTATTATACAATGTTATTCGTCTAGATGCAAGCATCTTTTTGTTTGCATCTGCTTTTCTCTACTTTTGCTATTATACATGGCACTTTAAAGAATTTCAAGTTTTCATCTAGCAGAATTCATTTTACAGTTTCTGGATTTTGGTTTTGATGATTTTACATTACTATAGAAGAAACTCGTCAAAATATGAAACAATCATTTTGTTCATTATATAAATGCAAACAAAAACCCCAAGGGAAAATCCCTCGGGGTTTTTTATATCAGTTAAGATTACTCAACGATAGTAGCAACTACGCCGTAACCTACTGTACGTCCACCTTCACGAATAGAGAATTTAGTTCCCTCTTCGATAGCGATTGGAGCGATAAGTTCGATAGTCATTTCTACGTTGTCACCAGGCATTACCATTTCAGTACCTTCTGGTAATTGGATGATACCAGTTACGTCAGTTGTACGGAAGTAGAACTGTGGACGGTAGTTAGCGAAGAATGGAGTGTGACGTCCACCTTCTTCTTTAGATAATACGAAAACTTCAGCTTTGAATTTAGCGTGAGCTTTTACAGAACCGCTTTTTGCAAGTACTTGTCCACGTTGGATGTCTTCACGAGCAACCCCACGAAGTAAAGCACCGATGTTGTCACCAGCTTGAGCTTGGTCAAGAAGTTTACGGAACATTTCTACACCAGTTACAGTTGTAGAAGCATTTTCTTCAGCAAGACCGATGATTTCTACAACGTCACCAACTTTAACGATACCGCGCTCAACACGACCAGTAGCAACTGTACCACGACCTGTGATAGAGAATACATCCTCTACAGGCATTAAGAATGGTTTGTCAGTTTCACGTTCTGGAGTTGGGATGTAAGCATCAACTTCAGCCATTAATTCAATGATTTTTGCTTCCCAATCAGCTTCTCCTTGAAGAGCTTTAAGAGCAGAACCTTTGATTACAGGAATGTCGTCGCCTGGGAATCCGTATTCAGATAATAGGTCGCGAACTTCCATTTCTACTAATTCTAATAATTCTTCGTCGTCTACCATGTCGCATTTGTTTAAGAATACAACGATGTAAGGTACACCTACTTGACGAGAAAGAAGGATGTGCTCACGAGTTTGAGGCATTGGGCCATCAGCAGCAGATACTACTAAGATACCGCCGTCCATTTGAGCAGCACCAGTGATCATGTTTTTAACATAGTCAGCGTGACCTGGGCAGTCAACGTGTGCATAGTGACGAGTTTCAGTTTCGTACTCAACGTGTGCAGTTGAGATTGTGATACCGCGCTCTCTTTCTTCTGGAGCAGCATCGATTTGATCGTATCCGCGTGCTTCAGCACCACCAGCTTTTGCAAGAACTGTAGTGATCGCAGCAGTTAATGTAGTTTTACCATGGTCAACGTGGCCGATTGTACCGATGTTAACATGGGGTTTAGAACGTTCGAATTTAGCTTTAGCCATTCTAAATTCCTCCTTAGTTTATATAGGTTATTTTATATTTAGTCTAGAAAGCGAAACTTGCGTCCCACTTTCTAAGCTTACATAAGTAGTTATACTTGAACAATCGATAAAAATCAATTATTCACCTTTATTTTTTTTGATAATTTCTTCAGAAACAGACTTTGGTACTTCTTCATAGTGGTCAAACACCATAGAGAATGTTCCGCGTCCTTGAGTGTTAGAACGTAATGACGTTGCATAACCGAACATTTCAGAAAGTGGAACCATAGCGCGAACAACTTGAGCGTTACCGCGAGCTTCCATACCTTCTACACGTCCACGACGAGATGTTACGTCACCCATAATGTCACCCATGTACTCTTCAGGAATTACAACTTCAACTTTCATCATTGGCTCAAGGATTACTGGGTTACATTTAGAAACCGCAGCTTTAAGTGCCATAGATGCAGCGATTTTGAACGCCATCTCAGATGAATCGACATCATGGTAAGATCCGTCAACTAATGCAGCTTTAATGTCTACTACTGGATATCCAGCAAGTACACCATTTTTAAGTGCATCTTCAAGACCTGCGCCTACAGCTGGGATGTATTCACGTGGAACAACACCACCGACGATCTTGTTTTCGAATTCGAATCCTTTACCTTCTTCGTTAGGTTCAAACTCAATCCAAACGTGTCCGAATTGTCCACGTCCACCAGATTGACGAGCGAACTTACCTTCAACTTTCGCAGCAGAGCGGAAAGTCTCACGGTATGCTACCTGAGGAGCACCAACGTTTGCTTCAACTTTGAACTCACGGCGCATACGGTCAACGATGATATCAAGGTGAAGTTCACCCATACCAGCGATGATTGTTTGGCCAGTTTCTTGGTCAGTGTGAGCACGGAATGTTGGATCTTCTTCAGAAAGCTTAGCTAATGCTGTACCCATTTTATCTTGGTCAGCTTTAGATTTTGGTTCGATAGCTACAGAGATAACTGGCTCTGGGAATTCCATAGACTCAAGGATAACAAGGCTCTTCTCGTCACAAAGAGTATCACCAGTAGTAGTATCTTTTAAACCTACAGCAGCAGCGATGTCACCAGCGTAAACTGTTGAGATCTCTTCACGGCTGTTAGCGTGCATTTGTAGGATACGACCTACACGCTCACGCTTACCTTTAGTTGAGTTTTTCACGTATGATCCAGAGTTTAACACACCAGAGTACACACGGAAGAACGTTAACTTACCAACATAAGGGTCAGTCATGATTTTGAATGCTAATGCTGAGAAAGGCTCTTCATCGCTAGACTTACGTTCTACTTCTTCATCTGTATCAGGAACGATACCTTTAATAGCAGGTACGTCTAATGGAGATGGTAGGTAGTCGATAACTGCGTCTAACAGAATTTGAACACCTTTGTTTTTGAATGCAGAACCACAGATTACTGGGAAGAATTCTACAGAAGTTGTAGCCTTACGGATACCAGCTTTAAGCTCTTCTACAGTGATTTCTTCACCTTCTAGGTACTTCATCATCATTTCTTCATCTAGCTCAGCTACCGCTTCGATAAGTTTTCCACGGTATTCTTCAGCTAGTTCTTTGTGCTCTTCAGGAATCTCAACACGTTGAATGTCTGTTCCTAAATCGTTACCGTACATGTAAGCACATTCTTCAACAAGGTCAATGATACCATTGAACTCATCTTCAGCACCGATTGGTAACTGAATTGGATGTGCGTTTGCTTGTAAACGATCGTGGATTGTTCCTACAGAGTATAAGAAGTCCGCACCAATCTTATCCATTTTGTTAACGAATACGATACGAGGTACGCCATAAGTAGTAGCCTGACGCCAAACAGTTTCTGTTTGTGGTTCAACACCAGATTGTGCATCAAGTACTGCTACCGCGCCATCAAGTACGCGTAAAGAACGTTCTACTTCTACTGTGAAGTCTACGTGACCTGGAGTGTCAATGATGTTTACACGGTGACCTTTCCATTGTGCTGTAGTTGCAGCAGAAGTAATTGTGATACCACGCTCTTGCTCTTGCTCCATCCAGTCCATCTGAGATGCACCTTCGTGAGTTTCACCGATTTTATGAATACGTCCTGTGTAGTACAGAATACGCTCAGTAGCTGTTGTTTTACCAGCATCGATGTGAGCCATGATACCAATATTACGAGTGTTTTCTAAAGAGAACTCTCTTCCCATTTGGTGTCTTGCTCCTTCCATATATGGATTGGATTTTTTATTTTAAGTAGCAAAAAAGCCACTTTATATTGTTACATATGTCAGTATGTCCAGTACTCTCATTATGTAAAACGAGCGCCATTGAAAGGGAGAGGCATTCTCCCTCTCCACACTTCCATAAGCGACAAATAAAGCGGTCTATGCTTACATTTATTTTACGTTGTATCCTACCAACGGTAATGAGCAAATGCTTTGTTAGCTTCTGCCATTTTATGAGTGTCTTCACGTTTCTTAACAGATGCACCAGCGTTGTTAGCTGCATCTAAGATTTCGTTAGCAAGACGCTCTTCCATAGTTTTTTCACCACGAAGACGAGCGTAGTTTACTAACCAACGAAGACCTAAAGTTGTACGGCGTTCTGGACGAACCTCAACTGGAACTTGGTAGTTAGCACCACCAACACGACGAGCGCGTACTTCAAGAACAGGCATAATGTTCTTAAGAGCTTGCTCGAATACTTCCATTGGCTCTTTACCAGTACGTTCGCTTACGATATCGAACGCATTATAAAGAATTGTTTGAGATTTACCTTTTTTACCGTCAACCATCATTTTGTTGATAAGGCGTGTTACTAGCTTTGAATTGTACATTGGATCTGGTAACACGTCACGTTTTGCAACAGGTCCTTTACGAGGCATATTGAGTTCCTCCTTTCATTAAAAAGTTATTATTTCTTAGCCGCTTTTGGCTTTTTAGTACCGTATTTAGAACGGCCTTGCATACGCTTGTCAACACCAGCTGTATCAAGCGCACCACGAACGATGTGGTAACGTACCCCTGGTAAGTCTTTTACACGACCACCGCGAATTAATACTACGCTGTGCTCTTGTAAGTTGTGACCGATACCTGGGATGTATGCTGTTACCTCAATACCATTTGTTAAACGAACACGAGCATATTTACGTAACGCTGAGTTTGGTTTCTTTGGAGTCATTGTACCAACACGAGTACATACACCACGTTTTTGAGGTGCAGAAATATCAGTTGATTTTTTCTTTAAAGAGTTAAAACCTTTGTTTAACGCAGGTGATTTAGATTTCCATACTTTATCAGTACGACCATTTCTCACTAATTGGTTAATAGTAGGCATTTGATTATCCTCCCTTCGCATGTTTGTATGACCACATATCCAGGTGGTTCATTATTAGTTGAAAACAAAGTTTTTGCAAGGGAGAGCAAATGCTCTCTCCTCACAAAAACAGTTTTAACTTATTATTCCTATTGCTGAAGCTCCCACTTGAATCCCCGCAACTTTTCCAAGTTTACGAACTGATTCAACTTTTGTTATGGGTATGTTATGTTGCAATGCAGTACGAATGATAACATGGGTTAACCGCATATCAGCATCTTCTGCAATGACAACTTCTTTAACTATACCATTTTTGATTGCTTCCAATGTGCGTTTATGACCAACGACCACATTTTCAGCATTTGACACTTTTTGATAAGACATATAAATATCCTCCAAAGCATCGTTCAGGAGCAACCTTGCTTATAGTAACATTTTGACTCATACAATGTCAACTAGGATTAACTGTTTTTATACAAAATTTACGACGGAAAATTTTACTGTTCCACATAAACTTCATCGTTTTCTACATTCATGTCATCTTGTGTTGTTTTAACAAGATCCACTTTGCGATAACGATTCATACCTGTTCCAGCAGGAACAAGTTTACCGATAATAACATTTTCTTTCAATCCTAGAAGCTCATCACGTTTACCCTTAATTGCTGCATCAGTTAAGACACGAGTTGTTTCTTGGAACGATGCTGCAGATAAGAATGAATCTGTTTCAAGTGAAGCTTTTGTAATACCAAGTAGAACAGGTCTAGCTGTTGCTGGTTGTTTACCTTGTAGTAACACCTTCGCATTGGCATCAGTAAACTGATGGATATCTAGTAATGTTCCTGGTAATACATCTGTTTCACCTGCATCACTTACACGAACTTTACGTAACATTTGGCGTACCATTACTTCTACGTGTTTGTCACCAATTTCTACCCCTTGCATACGGTATACTTTTTGAACTTCACGTAATAAGTATTCTTGAACTGCCGTAATGTCCGTTACTTTTAGTAATTCTTTCGGATCAATAGAACCTTCTGTTAACTCTTTACCGTGGCTAATTTGCTGTCCTGGAATTACTTTCAGACGAGCACCGTAAGGAATAGCATACGTACGAGTTTCAACTTCACCCTGTACAACTACTTCTTGGCGATCTTTAACATCGTTGATCGCTGCGATAACACCGTCGATTTCACTGATAACTGCCTGACCTTTCGGATTACGAGCTTCGAAGATCTCTTGGATACGAGGTAAACCTTGAGTGATATCATCTCCGGCAACCCCACCTGTATGGAACGTACGCATCGTTAACTGTGTACCTGGCTCACCGATAGATTGAGCTGCGATAATACCTACCGCTTCCCCTACCTCTACGTCTGTTCCAGTTGCTAAGTTACGGCCGTAACACTTCTTACATACACCGTGGCGAGTGTTACACGTGAACGCTGAACGAATGTTTACAGTTTCAACACCCGAATTTTCAACGATATGAGCGATATCTTCAGTAATTAATTGATTTTCAGCAACTAATACTTCACCTGTTTCAGGATGTTTTACAGTTTTTCTTGCAAAACGTCCAACAAGACGATCATATAATGACTCGATAACTTCATTACCCTCTTTAATCGCACCAATTAATAAACCGCGATCTGTTCCACAATCATCTTCACGAACGATTACATCTTGTGCAACGTCAACAAGACGACGTGTTAAGTAACCAGAATCGGCAGTTTTCAGTGCTGTATCGGCAAGACCTTTACGCGCACCATGCGTAGAGATGAAGTACTCAAGTACTGTTAAACCTTCACGGAAACTTGATTTGATTGGAAGTTCGATGATACGACCAGATGGATTGGCCATCAGACCACGCATACCAGCAAGCTGAGTAAAGTTCGATGCGTTACCACGGGCACCGGAATCACTCATCATGAAGATTGGGTTGCGTTTATTCAAGGATTTCATCAGTTTTCCTTGGATAACATCTTTTGCATTACTCCAAATAGAGATAACGCGATCGTAACGTTCTTCTTCCGTGATTAAACCGCGACGGAATTGTTTAATTACATTATCTACTTTTGCTTGTGCTTCGTGGAGAATTTCATCTTTTTCACCTAATACAAGAATGTCAGATACCCCAACTGTAATACCAGCTTTTGTAGAGTACTTGAATCCTAAGTTTTTCATACGGTCAAGCATGCGAGACGTTTCTGTAATTTTGAAACGTTTAAACACTTCCGCAATGATGTTACCAAGGATTTTCTTGCTGAATGGCGCCACTTCTTCGCGACTAGCAATAATCTCTTTAATGTTCGCACCTTTTTCAACGAAATATTTCGCTGGTGTTTCTTTTTCAAGGTTTGAATTTGTTGGTTCATTAATATAAGGGAACGACTCTGGTAAGATTTCGTTAAATATTAATTTACCAACTGTTGTTAATAGAAGCATACTCTTTTGTTCTTCAGTAAATGTTGCGTTGTTTACTGCGCTTGCAGCTACTGCAACACGTGTATGAAGATGTACATATCCATTTTGGTATGCAAGTAATGCCTCGTTCGCATCTTTGAAGACCATACCTTCACCGATTGCACCTTCACGCTCAAGTGTTAAGTAGTAGTTACCTAATACCATATCCTGAGATGGAGTAACAACTGGTTTACCGTCTTTCGGGTTCAAGATGTTTTGTGCCGCTAACATAAGAAGACGAGCTTCTGCTTGTGCTTCTGATGATAAAGGTACGTGAACGGCCATTTGGTCACCGTCAAAGTCCGCGTTGTATGCAGTACATACAAGTGGGTGAAGACGGATTGCGCGACCTTCTACTAATGTAGGTTCAAACGCCTGAATACCAAGACGGTGAAGTGTTGGTGCGCGGTTTAGAAGTACTGGATGTTCTTTAATCACAGATTCTAAAACGTCCCAAACTTCAGGTTGTACACGCTCGATTTTACGTTTCGCACTCTTAATGTTGTGTGCTAATCCTTTTTCAACTAACTCTTTCATTACGAAAGGTTTGAACAGTTCAAGCGCCATCTCTTTTGGTAATCCACATTGGTACATCTTTAAGTTCGGTCCTACAACGATTACAGAACGACCAGAGTAGTCAACACGTTTACCTAATAAGTTTTGACGGAAGCGTCCTTGTTTACCTTTAAGCATGTGAGATAGTGATTTTAATGGACGGTTACCTGGTCCAGTAACTGGACGGCCACGACGACCATTATCGATTAATGCGTCTACAGCTTCTTGTAACATACGTTTTTCGTTCTGAACGATAATGCTTGGTGCACCTAAGTCCAATAGACGTTTTAAACGGTTGTTACGGTTAATTACACGACGGTATAAGTCGTTTAAGTCAGAAGTAGCAAAACGTCCACCATCTAACTGTACCATTGGGCGTAGTTCTGGTGGGATTACTGGTAGAACATCTAAGATCATCCAAGATGGCTCATTTCCAGAATTACGGAATGCTTCTAATACTTCTAGACGTTTAATAGCACGAGTACGGCGTTGTCCTTGTGCTGTTTTTAATTCTTCTTTTAAGAAGTCTACTTCTTTATCTAAATCGATGTCTTGTAATAGCTTTTTAATCGCTTCTGCACCCATAGCAGCTTGGAATGTGCTACCATATCGATCACGATATGCACGGTATTCTTTTTCAGAAAGTAATTGCTTCTTATCAAGTGGTGTATCTCCACTTTCTGTTACAACATAAGAAGCGAAATAAATTACTTCTTCAAGCGCGCGAGGGGACATGTCTAAGACAAGTCCCATGCGGCTCGGGATACCTTTGAAATACCAAATATGAGATACAGGAGCAGCTAATTCGATATGACCCATACGTTCACGACGCACTTTCGCACGCGTTACTTCAACGCCACATCGATCACAAACTACACCTTTATAACGTACACGTTTGTATTTTCCGCAATGACATTCCCAGTCCTTTTGTGGTCCGAAAATACGCTCACAGAACAAGCCATCTTTTTCAGGCTTTAACGTACGATAGTTAATTGTTTCTGGTTTCTTAACTTCACCGTATGACCAAGAACGAATCTTGTCAGGTGAAGCAAGTCCAATCTTCATATATTCAAAGTTATTTACATCTATCAAGGGGCCTACCTCCCTTTTAGTCTACAGGTTATCCCAATTATTCCTTAGTTGTCTCAACTTCGACATTCAATTTGTCTGCTGATTGATGATCATCGTCATCTTCCGTATCACGCATTTCAATTTCTGTATCGTCGCTAGACATCATTTTAACGTCCATACCTAAACTTTGCAGCTCTTTAATCAATACTTTGAATGATTCAGGAACGCCTGGTTCTGGAACATTTTCGCCTTTAACAATTGCTTCATACGTCTTAACACGTCCAACAACATCATCAGACTTCACTGTTAAGATTTCTTGAAGAGTATAAGCAGCACCATAAGCTTCAAGTGCCCAAACCTCCATCTCACCGAAACGCTGTCCACCGAACTGAGCTTTACCTCCAAGAGGCTGCTGCGTTACAAGTGAGTATGGTCCAGTAGAACGAGCATGAAGTTTATCGTCAACCATGTGCGCAAGTTTGATCATATACATGACACCAACAGATACACGGTTATCGAATGGTTCACCAGTACGTCCGTCATACAGGATTGTTTTCGCGTCATTTGCCATACCAGCTTCTTCAATTGTGCCCCAAACATCTTCCTCACGAGCACCATCGAATACTGGTGTTGCAATGTGAATGCCAAGGTATCTTGCTGCCATACCAAGATGAAGCTCTAATACCTGACCGATATTCATACGAGATGGTACCCCTAATGGGTTTAACATGATATCGATTGGCGTACCGTCTGGTAAGTAAGGCATATCTTCTTCTGGTAAAATACGAGAGATAACACCTTTGTTACCGTGACGTCCGGCCATCTTGTCACCTTCAGAAATTTTACGTTTTTGAACGATATATGCACGCACAAGTTGATTCACGCCTGGTGGCAATTCGTCGCCATCTTCACGGTTGAATACTTTTACGTCTAAGATAATACCGCCACCACCGTGTGGTACACGTAGTGATGTATCACGTACTTCACGCGCTTTTTCTCCAAAGATAGCATGTAATAGACGTTCTTCAGCTGTTAATTCTGTTACACCTTTAGGTGTTACTTTACCAACAAGTAAATCTCCATCTTTTACTTCCGCACCAACGCGAATGATACCGCGCTCGTCAAGGTTGCGTAATGCATCTTCCCCAACGTTTGGAATGTCACGTGTAATTTCTTCTGGTCCAAGCTTCGTATCACGAGCTTCTGACTCATATTCTTCAATATGAATAGAAGTGTACACATCATCTTTTACAAGGCGCTCACTCATAATGATCGCATCCTCGTAGTTATAACCGTCCCAAGTCATGAAGCCAACAAGCACGTTACGTCCAAGTGCTAGTTCACCTAATTCCATAGAAGGACCATCCGCAAGGATTTCACCTTTTACAACTTCATTTCCAACACTTACGATTGGACGTTGGTTGTAGCAAGTTCCTTGGTTAGAACGAATGAATTTTTGCATTTTGTAGCGATCTAAGTCGCCTTTTACTGTTTGACCGTCAACTTCTACATAGCGACGTACCCAAACTTCACGTGCTTCTACTCGTTCAACAATACCAGGGTGTTTACAGATTACTGCAGCACCTGAGTCTTTTGCTGATACGTACTCCATACCTGTACCTACAATCGGAGATTCCGGATTCATTAACGGAACCGCCTGACGTTGCATGTTCGCTCCCATAAGTGCGCGGTTAGAGTCATCGTTTTCTAAGAACGGAATACAAGCTGTCGCTGCCGACACTACTTGTTTTGGTGATACATCCATGTAGTCGATGCGTTCTTTATTTGTGACAATGTTTTCACCACGGAAACGAGCTACGATATCTTCATCAAGGAATTCTCCTTCTTCAGATAATTTCATATTCGCTTGGGCTACAACATAATTATCTTCTTCATCTGCTGTTAAATAATCAACATGCCCTGTTACAAGACCAGTTTCTGGGTCAACACGACGGTATGGTGTTTCAATGAAACCAAACTCATTTACTTTCGCGAACGAAGATAATGAGTTAATCAAACCGATGTTTGGTCCCTCTGGTGTTTCAATCGGACACATACGACCATAGTGAGAGTAGTGAACGTCACGTACTTCAAAGCCTGCGCGCTCACGCGTTAAACCACCAGGTCCTAATGCAGATAATCTTCGTTTGTGAGTTAACTCTGCTAACGGATTTGTTTGGTCCATGAACTGAGATAACTGAGAACTTCCGAAGAACTCTTTAATAGATGCAATAACAGGACGAATATTAATTAATGCCTGTGGTGTAATTGCATTTGTATCTTGGATCGACATTCTCTCACGAACAACACGTTCCATACGAGAAAGACCGATACGGAATTGATTTTGTAATAGTTCTCCAACAGAACGCAGACGACGGTTTCCTAAGTGGTCGATATCATCTGTATCCCCTACTTTATATAGTAGGTTGAAGAAGTAACTGATAGAAGCAAGGATATCACCTGGTGTGATGTGTTTTACATCGCGAGTAATATTTGCATTACCAATTACGTTAATTACGCGCTCGCCTTCTGACTCAGGAGCATAAATCTTAATAGATTGCAGCTCAACATCGCCTTCTACCACTCCACCCATTGGTTTCGCTGTTTTGAATCCAATGTTTTTCTCTAAGTAAGGTAAAATGCGATCAAGTGTACGACGATCTAAGATTGTTCCTTCTGCCGCTAAAATTTCACCAGTTTCTGGATCCACTAATGTTTCAGCTAAACGTTGATTAAACAATCTGTTTTTAATGTGTAACTTTTTGTTGATCTTGTAGCGACCTACATTTGCTAAATCGTAGCGCTTTGGATCAAAGAAACGAGACACAAGTAAGCTCTTAGCATTTTCTACTGTTGGTGGTTCACCAGGACGTAGGCGCTCATAAATTTCAAGCAATGCTTTTTCTGTGCTATCTGTGTTGTCTTTTTCTAATGTGTTGCTTAAGTATTCGTTATCACCTAAAAGCTCGGTGATTTCTTGATCAGAGCCAAACCCTAATGCGCGTAACAAAACAGTTACAGGAAGTTTACGCGTACGGTCAATACGCACATATACAACATCCTTAGCATCTGTCTCATACTCTAACCAAGCTCCGCGGTTTGGAATTACAGTAGCAGTAAAACCACGTTTTCCGTTTTTATCCACTTTGCCACTATAGTATACGCTTGGAGAGCGAACTAACTGGGAAACGATAACACGTTCTGCACCGTTAATTACGAATGTTCCAGTCTCTGTCATGAGTGGGAAATCTCCCATGAACACATCTTGTTCTTTTACTTCACCAGTTTCCTTGTTGATTAGACGCACTTTTACACGAAGTGGTGCTGCATACGTCACATCACGCTCTTTGCATTCGTCTACAGAGTATTTAGGTTCACCTAAGCTGTAGTCGATAAATTCAAGCGATAGATTTCCCGTAAAGTCTTCAATCGGAGAAATGTCTTGGAACATTTCTCGCAAACCCTCATCAAGAAACCACTGATAAGAAGAGGTTTGAATTTCGATAAGATTTGGTAACTCTAATACTTCACTAATACGGGCATAACTTCTTCGTTGGCGGTGGCGTCCGTATTGAACTAGTTGACCTGTCAACTGCTTCACCCCTCAAATCATGAGTATTATAAATGCACAAAAAAATTTGTGCAAAATCACAAATAAATACAACTACTGCTATTTAGCGTAGTCTTTTTTCTCTTAAAGATAAATACGTTGAGTCTTTCTACCTGTTCAAAAAAGAAAAATGGCTTCTATAAGAAAACCATCATTCTGTTTCATAATCTACTGATTTTACTATCTTTTCCAAGAGAAACAAAAATATACATCTTTCTCAACGCAGAAAATCATATATTGGCATTGTATAATGTTAACATAGCCAAAAATAACCGTCAACGTTTTTTTGATTTTATGATATAATATCCTTTTTTCTTTTCTACAACTTCGACTTCAGAAAACACTTCTTCTAGTTTCTTCAGCGCAGATGGTGCACCTTGTTTCTTTTGAATAACAATCCACAACTCTCCACCTGGAACTAAATGTTCTACAGCTTTTTCTAAAATCTCATGCACGATATCTTTACCTGCACGAATTGGAGGATTAGATAGAATAGCAGCATACATACCATCTACATTTTCATAGACGCTACTTTGAAAAATGTGCACATTTCCAATTCTATTGTTAGCGGCATTTTCTTTTGCAAGCTCAAGTGCCCTTTCATTCACATCCACCATGTGAACTTTACGGTCTTGAAACTCTTTCGCCAACGATAAACCAATTGGTCCATATCCACAACCTACGTCTAATATGTCACCTTTAATATCTGGCACTTGAAACGCTTCAATTAAAAGACGAGAACCAAAGTCCACTTCGTTTTTCGAGAACACCCCACGGTCAGATAAGAAAGTAAATTGAGATCCACGAAGCGTAAATTCCCATCGCTTACGATTACTTTTACTAGAAGGGTCGTTAGAAAAATAATGGTCTGCCATATGGCCACCTCTTTTCTTTACAGTTAAAAAAAAAGCTCGCATGAGAGCGAGCTTTTTTTAAAGCATCAAAAGTTAATTACTTAACTTCTACAGCAGCGCCAACTTCTTCAAGTTTAGCTTTGATTTCTTCAGCTTCTTCTTTAGCAGCAGCTTCTTTGATTACTTTTGGAGTGTTGTCAACTAATTCTTTAGCTTCTTTTAAGCCAAGACCAGTGATTTCACGAACAACTTTGATAACTTTGATTTTTTGTGCACCAGCGCTAGTTAGTTCCACATCAAATTCAGTTTTCTCAGCAGCAGCTTCTCCAGCGCCACCAGCAACAGCTACAGGAGCAGCAGCAGTTACGCCGAATTCTTCCTCGATAGCTTTTACTAAGTCGTTAAGTTCTAATACAGTCATAGATTTAACTGCTTCAATGATTTGTTCTTTAGTCATTGTAAATATCCTCCCTTAAATAGGTTTGTATTGTTTTATCGATAATACGTAATTATCTTTTAAAAAATTAAGCGCCTTGCTCTTCCTTTTGGTCTGCAACTGCTTTAGTAGCAAGTGCAAGGTTACGGATTGGAGCTTGAAGAACGCTAAGAAGCATAGAAAGTAAGCCTTCACGTGATGGAAGAGTAGCGATAGCTTTAACCTCATCAAGTGTTACAAGTTTACCTTCGATTACGCCCGCTTTAATTTCTAAAGCTTCATGATCTTTAGCGAAGTCGTTTAATACTTTCGCAGGAGCAACTACATCCTCGTTACTGAACGCGATTGCGTTTGGTCCTGTTAAGAATTCATTTAACTCAGCCATTTCAGCAGATTCTGCAGCACGACGAGTTAGAGAGTTTTTGTAAACTTTGAACTCAACGCCAGCTTCACGTAATTGCTTACGTAATTCTGTTGCTTCAGAAACTGTTAAACCACGGTAGTCAACAACGATTGTAGATTTACTAGCGCGAAGTTTGTCCGCGATTTCAGTTACAACTTGTTGTTTAGTTTCGATTACTTTGCTCATGTTATTACACCTCCTGTAGATTATATAGAAGATGTACCGAAAGTGCACTAAAAACCTCCATGCCCAACTTGTAGACATGGAGGCATATAGTCACAGAAAAAAATTCCGCTTCGTATATTAACACCTAGGTAGGAAATTAAGTCTATTGACACCTACTGTCTACGGTACACTAATTAAATTCACAACATAAATGATTATATTAAAACTTCTTTATGAAGTCAACTTCCAAAATTTACGCTAATGTAGAAACGTCTACACGTACGCCAGGTCCCATTGTAGAAGCAACTGTTACGTTCTTCATGTAAGTACCTTTTGCAGCAGCTGGCTTAACTTTTTGTAAAGTGTCAGCGATTGTTCTGAAGTTTTCTACTAATTTAGCATCTTCGAAAGATACTTTACCGATTGGAACGTGGATGTTACCAGCTTTATCAACGCGGTATTCAACTTTACCAGCTTTGATTTCGTTAACAGCTTTAGTTACATCGAAAGTAACTGTTCCAGTTTTAGGGTTTGGCATTAAACCTTTAGGTCCTAATACGCGACCAAGTTTACCAACTTCACCCATCATGTCAGGAGTTGCTACTACTACATCGAAATCGAACCAACCTTGTTGGATTTTACCGATGTAATCAGCATCGCCTACGAAGTCAGCTCCAGCAGCTTCAGCTTCTTTAGCTTTTTCACCTTTAGCGAATACTAATACACGTTGTACTTTACCAGTACCGTGTGGAAGAACAACTGCACCACGGATTTGTTGGTCAGCTTTCTTAGGGTCAACACCTAAACGGAATGCAGCTTCTACAGTTGCATCAAATTTAGCTGTGTTTGTTTTCTTTACTAATTCTACTGCTTCTGTTGCAGAGTAAGCAGCTGCACGATCAACAAGCTTTGCAGCTTCTACGTACTTTTTACCTCTTTTAGCCATTTTTATTTCCTCCTCGAATGTGGTTTTAGCGGAATAACCTCCCACGTTTACGCTTATTTTCAGGTATAACCTGAGGATGCGCGCCACCCATTTATTTAAAAACGATAATCATTTACGATAATAAAGGTTGCGAATTGGAATTCCAGACCCGCAACCTTTTTTAAAAAACAAATCGAATTAGTCTTCGATAACGATGCCCATACTGCGTGCAGTACCTTCAACCATACGCATTGCAGCTTCTACGCTAGCAGCGTTTAGGTCAGGCATTTTAGTTTCAGCGATTTCGCGTACTTTATCACGCTTAACAGTTGCCACTTTATTACGGTTTGGTTCACCAGAACCAGACTCAATACCAGCTACTTTCTTAAGAAGAACAGCAGCAGGAGGAGTTTTAGTAATGAAAGTGAATGAACGGTCCTCAAATACCGTAATTTCAACAGGGATGATAAGACCAGCTTGATCTGCTGTACGAGCGTTAAACTCTTTACAGAAGCCCATGATGTTAACACCTGCTTGTCCTAATGCTGGACCAACTGGTGGAGCTGGGTTAGCTTTACCTGCAGGAATTTGAAGCTTTACCATTTTAATTACCTTTTTAGCCACGAGACACACCTCCTTAAGTCCGTGATGTGGTCAATTGGACAGTGATTTGCCCTCCCACGTCATATTTTATCTCTAAGGATAAAATCTTTCAAAAAACGTCTCCGATAACGAAGACGTACTGACTTAAAAGATATTATCACTTTTTACAATTCATTTCAAGTTTCATTTTATAATTTTTCAATTTGATGGAAGTCAAGTTCAACTGGAGTCTCGCGACCAAACATGTCCACAAGCACGCTAACCTTCTTCTTCTCCACATCAATTTCTTCGATAGCACCTGTATAATCTGCGAATGGTCCCTCATTTACACGTACTGTCTCATGAAGTTCAAAGTCGAAATCAACCACTTCATTGTCCATTCCCATATGTTTCATAATAGTAACAACTTCCTCTTCTAATAGAGGTGATGGTTTAGATCCAGAACCAGAAGAACCAACGAACCCAGTTACACCTGGCGTGTTACGTACAACATACCAAGAGTCATCAGTCATGATTAATTCTACTAATACATAACCTGGGAACACTTTTCTTTTCATTAATTTTTCTTTACCATTTTTCATTTCTACTTCTACTTCTTCCGGGACAACAACACGGAAAATTTTATCTTGCATACCCATTGATTCTACACGTTTCTCTAGGTTTGCTTTTACTTTATTTTCATATCCAGAATAAGTATGGACAACATACCAACTTTTTTCCATTCATTTAGGACGAGCGTCCTTCCCTCCCTGACGTACATTTTTTTGCGCAAATGAAAAAACCCGTTCACCGGGCTTTTACACAGTTCTTATAAATAACATTATATCATGGATAAGTGCTTCTTATTCAAGAATTAACCAAGAATTAACCGAATTAAAGAAGAAATGCCCATATCAACAACTGCGAAGAAAATCGCAAAGAAGACAACTGTAGCGATAACAGTCGCTGTTGAACGGAGTAATTCATCTTTTTTAGGCCAACTTACTTTTTTCATTTCGCGACCTACATCGCCGAAAAAGTTCGTTAAACGCATCTACGGGACCTCCAGTGTATTATTTCAATTATTTATTTTGTTTCCTTGTGAACTGTATGCTGATTGCATGTTTTACAAAATTTCTTTATTTCAAGTCGCTCTACTGAGCTCGTATCTTTCATCGTAGAGTAGTTTCGATTTTTACACTCTTCACATGAGAGTACAACTTTTTTCCTCATTAGTTACACCAACCTTGTAACATTATGTCCCTAAAAATGTATCATACAATAAAAGACAATGTCAATGTCATGCCTTTTGTACTCCCTACAAAAAGAAAACAGGTGATTTTTACACCTGTAGTACTTGTTATGAATTTAAAGTGGTACTCTCTCTCATTTCCATATATCGTTCCAATTTCCGCTTCACCCTCTGTAAAGCGTTATCAATAGATTTCACATGTCTATTTAACTGTTCCGAAATCTCTTGATAAGAACGGCCGTCTAGATATAAAGAAAGCACCTTTCTTTCTAAATCGCTTAATAATTCAGATATTTTAGATTCTATGTCTGTATATTCTTCCTGACTTATAATCATTTCTTCAGGATCAGTTACCTTCGCTTCCGAAATAACATCTAATAATGTCCGATCAGATTCCTCGTCATAAATCGGTTTATCTAAAGACACATATGAATTTAACGGAATATGCTTTTGCCTGGTTGCTGTTTTAATAGCGGTAATAATTTGTCGAGTGATACACAGTTCAGCAAATGCTTTGAACGAAGACAGCTTGTCCTCCTTATAATCACGAATCGCTTTAAACAATCCAATCATACCTTCTTGAACAATATCTTCTCGATCGGCACCCACTAAGAAATAAGATCTCGATTTCGCGCGAACAAAGTTCTTATATTTGTGAATCAAATATTCTAGAGCGTCAGTATTACCTTTTCGAACTAACTCAACGATTGCCTCATCTTCTAAATCACGAAATGTAACGTCGCCTACACTTACGAAGCCTGCTTCCACCTTGATCCCTCCGACCGCTATTTATTTAGAAATATTATACAGTAAAAAGACAAAGAGCGTCAATGCTTCAACGCTCTCCTCTTCTTAATTTTTCTAACTTTTCTGTAATATCTTTACTAAATATCTTTCGCATGGCAGGTTGCTTTTCTTTTGCGTCTTGTGTACGCCTTCTTACTTGTTGCTCCATCGCTTGTACTTCCAACTCTAATTCCCGCGCAGATTTCCGGAGCGCACCTTGAGCAAATATAACCCATTGTTCCGTATAATCAGAAGTCGCAACATATATTTGCGTATTTATATTTCTAAGTTCAATCGCAAGTTGCTCTATCTTTTCATCTGCCGTTTGATTCTTCCTCGTGAATATAACTTCCACACGCGATTGTTTCATCTTTTTTTCAATACCGTGGACTGTATACGCATCAAAAACTATCATTACCTTTGTCCCTGTGTAACCTTGGTAATCCGCCATCTTATCAATCAGTGCATCTCTTGATGACTGCAAATCTACATCCCGTAGTTTCTTCAAGTCTCCCCAAGCTCCAATAATGTTGTAACCGTCAACGATTAAAATATCGTTCATTTTTTATTTACCAATTTCGTTACGTTTACGATATACCTCATACATTAACAAACTTGCGGCCACTGAAGCATTTAAGGATGTAACTTTACCAACCATCGGTAAAGTAATTAAGAAATCACATTTTTCACCAATAATACGACTCATACCTTTTCCTTCACTTCCAATTACTAATCCAATTGGCATTTTACCATCTAAATTACGATAATCCGTTTTCCCTTTTGCATCTGTACCAGCAATCCAAAGTCCACGTTCTTTTAATTCATCGATTGTACGAGATAAATTCGTTACGCGTGCAACAGGAATATATTCAATTGCCCCAGTAGATGCTTTCGCAACTGATGCAGTAAGTCCCACAGCTCTTCTTTTCGGAATTATAATTCCATGAGCCCCTGTTGCGTCCGCAGTACGCATAATAGAACCTAGGTTATGCGGGTCTTCAATTTCATCTAGAATTAAGAAGAACGGATCTTCGTTACGCTTCTCTGCTACTTTAAATAGATCTTCTAGCTCCGCATATTGATATGCGGCCACTTGAGCAATTACACCTTGATGGTTCCCCTCAACTAATTGATCTAACTTCTTTTTTGGTGCATGTTGCAAAATAATTTTATTTTCTTTCGCTAGTGCTAGTACAATTTGTACTTGTCCTTTGGCAGCACCTTCTGCGATCCAAATTTTATTAATATCTCTCCCTGATCGTAACGCTTCAATTACAGGGTTACGTCCGATAATATATTCACTACTCATGATGATGTGCCCCCTTCCTTTTCTTCTAGAACAGCAATTGCCTTATATACAATTTCGTCTAATCTTTCACGATTATTTAATAAGTGATGATAGCCAATTAACGCTTCAAAGGCTGTACTATGTCGATATGTTTGTACATCTGTATTTTTCGGAACAGTACCTGAATTTGCATTACGCCCTCTTCTTAGTACTGCCTCTTCTTCCTCAGTTAAAAATGCTGTCTCTAATAAATGATAAACAACTTTCGCCTGTGCTTTTGCCGAAACAAAGCTTGTCCCTAATCGATGCAACTGATTAGGACGAACCTTCCCTTTTTGAAGTAGGTGATAGCGGATATATTGTTCATATACCGCATCACCCATATATGCTAACGCTAAGCTGTTTAATTGCTTTGCATCAATCATTCTTATCCTCTTTTCCATCTTGTACCTTGAGCGGTATCTTCTAAAATAATATTACGATCTTTTAAATCATCGCGAATTTGATCTGATAATGCAAAATCACGATTTTTACGAGCTTCAATACGTTTTTGAATAAGCGCCTCAATTTCTTCATCTAGTAACTCTTCTTGTGCTAATTCTAACCCTAAAATATCAAATAATGTTTCAAGTTGTTTTACGTATGCTTGAATTACCACTGTAGACGTATGTTCTTCCAGTAAATATTGATTTGCATGATTTGCTACATTATATAACTCAGTGATTGCATTAGCAGTATTGAAATCATCATTCATCGCTTCTTCAAATGCAGTTTGGAATTTTTCCAGATCAGCTAACCATTTCTCATTATGATCTGTTAAATCCGTACTACTTTCCATACGGTGTTTCAAATTACCGTAAGCTGTTTTAATTCTTTCCAGTCCGTTATTTGTGCTTTGTAATAACTCTTCACTGAAATTAATTGGGTGACGATAATGTACTGATAGCATAAAGAATCTAATTAACTGCGGATCATATTGCTTAATGATATCGTGAACTAAAATAAAGTTCCCAAGTGACTTAGACATTTTCTCATTATTAATATTAATATATCCATTGTGCATCCAATAACGTGCAAATGTTTTTCCTGTTAGCGCCTCAGACTGTGCAATTTCATTCTCATGATGAGGAAATGCCAAGTCTTGACCACCGGCGTGAATATCAATTGTGTCCCCTAAGTATTTACGCGCCATTGCCGAGCATTCGATATGCCAGCCTGGACGACCTTGACCCCAAGGGCTTTCCCAGAAGATTTCTCCTTCTTTCGCAGCTTTCCATAGTGCAAAATCAAGAGGGTCTTGTTTCTTTTCTCCTACTTCAATACGCGCACCGTGACGTAAGTCCGCGATCGGTTGATGTGATAACTTACCGTACCCTTCGAATTCCTTCGTTCTAAAGTACACATCCCCTTCTGATTCATATGCATATCCTTTATTCACAAGTTCTTGAATAAATTCAATAATAATATCCATATTTTCTGTTACACGCGGATGAACTGTTGCATGTTTGCAACCTAATGCCGTTACATCTTCAAAGTACGCTTCCACGAAACGGTCCGCAATTGTCGGCACATCTTCGCCTAACTCATTTGCTGCTTTAATTAATTTATCATCTACGTCAGTAAAGTTAGATACATACTGCACATCGTACCCTTTATATTCTAAATAACGGCGCACTGTATCAAATACCATAGGTGGTCTTGCGTTCCCGATGTGAATATAGTTATAAACTGTAGGTCCGCATACATACATCTTCACCTTATTTTCTTCTAATGGAATAAACTCTTCCTTTTGACGTGTTAACGTATTATAAATGTGAATAGTCATTTTTATCCTTCCTTTCTACCTTTACTTCAAGTTGTTTTTTCAATTTATCAAGTTCTACTTCCATGACCTTTAATTTATCAAAAATTGGGTCTGGAAGGTCGGAATGATTTAATTCCTGACCGATCTTTACTCCATTTTGAATAACGACTCGGCCAGGTATACCTACAACTGTAGAATGTGCAGGGACTTCTTTTAATACGACAGAACCTGCTCCAATTTTAGAATTCTCTCCAACTGTAATAGAACCTAGTACTTTAGCACCCGTTGCAATTAATACATTATCCTGGATTGTAGGGTGCCTCTTTCCCTTTTCTTTACCCGTACCACCTAATGTAACCCCTTGATAGATCGTTACATTGTCACCAATTTCGCACGTTTCTCCAATTACAACCCCCATTCCATGGTCAATGAAAAAACGACGACCAATTGTTGCTCCTGGATGAATCTCAATGCCAGTAAAGAAACGACTAACTTGTGAGATCCAACGTGCAATAAAGAAGAAATTCTTTTTATAAAAAGCATGTGCAATTCGATGGGCCCAAACTGCATGTAATCCAGAGTAAGTCAAAATGACTTCGAAATAACTTCTTGCCGCTGGATCCTGTTCAAAAACGACTTCAATATCTTCCCGAAGCCTCTTAAACATCGACGTTCCCTCCCCTTTATGGGCTGCTTTTTCGAGTGAACTAACTCCCTACTTATCCCCCTAAATCTTTATACACGTGGATAAAGCTTATACTCACACCCAGTTTTACGGTATAAAAAAAGACGCCTCTGTCATATTGACAGAGACGCCTTATAAGCGCGGTTCCACTCTGTTTAGGCTAAAAAAGCCTCAAACTCATCTCTGATAACGGTGTACACCGCTTCTGCTTACTTTACGTCCTAAGACGTTTCGCAAAACCATTTGCTGTTCAGCAGAAGACTCGAAGGGGCATTTCAAAAACCCGCTTATAAACCACTTCCAGCCTAAGGTGGTTCTCTCTGTAAAAAGCATGATTTTCTACTTCTCCTTCTCGTCGCTTTTCCTTATTAGGTTTTAAGTATACTTATTATATTTCTAAACCTAGAAAATGTTAACCAATTACTTTTTGAAGACGATTTAAAACTTTTTCTTTTCCAAGAAGTGCAATAGCATTAGGAAGCTCTGGGCCGTGTGTTTGACCAGTAGTTGCAACACGGATTGGCATAAATAAGTTTTTACCTTTATGACCTGTTTCCTTTTGAACTGCCTTAATAGCCGCCTTAATTGCTGCCGGTTCCATAGCTTCTAGTGCTTCTACTTGACCAGCAAATGCACGAAGTACTTCTGGTACTTGTTCACCTTTTAATACTTCTTGTCCTTCTTCTTCATAATCAACATGATCTTTGAAGAACATTTCAGAAAGCTCTACAATTTCAGCTCCAAAGCTCATTTGTTCATGATATAACGCAATTACATCACGAATCCACGCTTGTTCTTGTTCACTTAAAGTTTCACCTATACGTCCAGCCTTCACTAAATGCGGTAAGCTTAATTCTACTACCGTATCTAAATCTTGCTTTTTCATATATTGGTTGTTCATCCATTTTAGTTTTTGAGAATCAAATAATGCAGGTGATTTTGATAAACGAGCTGCATCGAACATTTTGATAAACTCTTCTTGAGAGAAGATTTCTTCTTCTCCTACTGGCGACCAACCTAGTAATGCAATAAAGTTAAAGATTGCTTCTGGAAGATATCCAAGCTCTTTATATTGCTCAATAAATTGAATAATAGATTCATCACGCTTACTTAATTTTTTACGGCTTTCATTTACAATTAAAGTCATATGACCGAATTGTGGAATATCCCAACCGAAAGCTTCATAAATCATCATTTGTTTTGGAGTGTTTGAAATATGGTCATCACCACGAAGCACGTGTGTAATTTCCATTAAGTGATCATCTACTGCTACTGCAAAGTTATAAGTTGGAATCCCATCTTTTTTCACAATAACGAAATCACCGAAATCATTTGAATGGAATGCAACTTCATCTTTTACAATATCTTTAAATGTGTAATCACGGTCAGCTGGTACACGGAAACGAATACTTGGAATACGTCCCTCAGCTTCAAATTCTTTCACTTGCGCTTCAGTTAAATCACGGTGGTTACCTGCGTAACGAGGTGTTTCACCACGAGCAATTTGCCCTTCGCGTTCTGCTTCTAGTTCTTCTTCTGTCATATAACATTTGTAAGCTAAACCACGCTCTAATAAATCTTCATATAACTTTTTATAAATATCTAAACGCTCTGTTTGACGATATGGTCCAAATTCACCACCAACATCAACACCTTCATCCCAGTCCATACCGAGCCATTTCAAGTATTTTAATTGGCTTTCTTCTCCACCAGCAACATTACGTTTTACATCAGTATCTTCAATACGAATAATAAACTTACCATCTTGATGACGAGCAAATAAATAATTAAATAATGCCGTACGCGCATTTCCGATATGTAAGTGTCCTGTTGGACTTGGCGCATAGCGCACTCTCACTTGCTTTTCCATAATTGGTACACCTTCCATTCTTAATGTCAACACATTCTATAATTGTACACCAAAAAAATGTGATTATCCATCTTACGAATTAAAAACCATTATTTTTTCTGTAATAAAACAACTGCTTGAGAAGCAATTCCTTCTTCTCTACCTGTAAATCCTAATTTTTCTGTTGTTGTTGCCTTTACATTGATATTATCAATAGACGTTTCTAATAGTTCACTAATGCGTTTACGCATACTTTCAATATGTGGTGCCATTTTTGGCTTTTGAGCAATAATTGTACAATCTAAATTTCCTAATTCATAACCTTGTTCACGCACAAATTCCCAAACCTTTTGCAACAATACAGCTGAATCAGCATCTTTAAAGGCAGGGTCTGTATCAGGGAAATGTTTTCCGATATCTCCTGCTGCAATTGCACCTAAACAAGCGTCCGCGATTGTATGTAACAATACATCTGCATCGGAGTGACCGATTAATCCTTTCTCATGAGGAATTGTAACCCCACCAATAATTAACGGTCTACCCTCTGCGAATTCATGTACATCAAAACCTTGTCCAATTCGAAACATTTTTTACATCCTCCTCGAGCTAAACTACTGAGCTTTATGATTCTATATTATATCGCTATCTTTATAAAGAAAAGCCCGGCTGTTGCCGAGCTTTTCTTCGCTATAATCATTGCTATCATTTCTTTTGAACGTGAAGAAAACTTTCAGCAATTAGTAAATCCTCTGGAGTCGTCACCTTAATATTATAGTAACTCCCCTCTACTACACCTACTTGCTTCCCGATACGTTCTACCAGACTTGCATCATCTGTACCAAGAAAACAACTCTGTTTCGCACTTCTATGAGCTTCTAACAAAAGAGAAACAGAGAACCCTTGCGGTGTTTGTACAGCTTTCAGCTGAGATCTTTCTACTGTTTCTACAACAACACCCTGCTCTACTTTCTTAACAGTATCTTTCACTGGCACCG
This sequence comes from Bacillus cereus group sp. BcHK124, assembly GCF_027712065.1. Classification (NCBI taxonomy): domain Bacteria; kingdom Bacillati; phylum Bacillota; class Bacilli; order Caryophanales; family Bacillaceae; genus Bacillus; species Bacillus cereus group sp. BcHK124. The sequence goes on along the minus strand of NZ_JAQFPJ010000025.1, from coordinate 9,217 downwards.
CACAAATGGAAGCTCCATATTTTTCTGCTGCAGTTAATACATCTTGAATCACTTTATTCGTTACAAACGGGCGCGCACCGTCATGTACAAGAACATACTCAACATCACTCGTATGCTGAATCGCGTTATATACACTATCTTGTCTTTCAGCTCCACCTTGAATAAATTGCACTGGCTTTTTAACCGGATACTTCTGCATTAACTCTTCAAAATACGGGCGCTCTTCTTCATTAATTGCCATAATAATATTTTTACATGCTTTATCCTTTTCAAAAGCACGTAACGTATGCACAATAATCGGTACTTCATTAATAAGTAAGAACAACTTATTTTTGCCAGCACCCATCCGCTTTCCTTGACCCGCTGCTGGAATAATTAATGTATACATATTAATAATCCTCTACTTATAATGCTTTTTCTAATAATTTACGTTTGGCAAAAATCATACGCCCCGCCGATGTTTGTAACACACTCGTAACGAGTACATCGAGTTGTGAGCCCACATATTCTCTACCATCTTCTACTACAATCATTGTGCCATCATCTAAATATGCCACACCTTGATTTTGTTCTTTTCCATCTTTTACAACATAAACACTTAGTTCTTCACCTGGGAGTACAACAGGTTTAATTGCATTAGCTAAATCGTTAATGTTTAGCACCGTTACCCCTTGTAATTCAGAGACCTTGTTTAAGTTGAAGTCATTCGTTACTACCGTTCCACCAGTGATTTTCGCTAACTTTACAAGTTTGCTATCCACTTCTTGAATATCGTCGAAATCGCCTTCATAAATTTCTACCGGAATCGGCATCTCTTTTTGAATACGATTTAAAATATCTAATCCTCTGCGACCACGATTACGTTTTAAAGCATCAGAAGAATCGGCAATGTGCTGAAGTTCTTCTAACACGAATTGTGGAATGACAATTGTTCCTTCTAAAAACTTTGTTTGGCAAATATCAGCAATACGTCCATCGATAATTACACTTGTATCAAGAATTTTCCAATGCGCTAAAGATTCTTCTACCTCATTTTCTGGTTCTTCATTCTCACTATTATTATTTTTCTTTTTCCCACGTTGTGGTAATGTAAATAATCCTAGCAATTCATTCCTCTTTTTAAACCCTACTTGGAATCCTAAATATCCTAGTAAAAGAGTAAAGAACACTTGCAACACTGTACTAATAACTGGAATTGTAAATTCACGAATTGGTATTAAAATTAAATACGCAACAATAAGCCCAGAGATTAACCCTAATGTACCAAATAAAACATCTGCTACAGGCGCCTTTACAAGAGCCTCTTCAATATGCTTAATAAGTTGAACAATATAATCTACAAGCCAAAATGTTGTTAAAAATAAAATAATTGCACCAATAATTGCACGAACATACGATCCTTCCAATAAAGGAACGGCACCGATGTCTAATACATTAATAACTTTTGGGATTAAGTAAATCCCTAACGCTCCCCCGATTACTAAAAAGAAGAGCTGTACAATCCGTTTTAACATCCAACCACCTCCTACTCATTATTAACCATTGTTTCGCTAATCAAAACGCCGAATGCAAAAGCGGACGTGTTTTTTTATAAATAGTTTTATTTACCAATATATCATATCATATACCAAAAATGTTCTAGTGTCGTTATATTATGGAATCAATGTAATATTCTTAATTGTGTCTACTCATATAGAGATGCTCTTGAATTCTTTTTAGGCCTTCTCGTATTTTCTTCGCCCTGACTTCTCCAATTCCTTCCACATCATCTAATTCATTAATAGTTGCACGACAAACACCCTGCAAGGTTTTAAATCGATTAATTAAATTTTCAATGATAAGTGGTGGAACACGCGAAATTTTGCTTGTGATTCGGTATCCTCTCGGCGTCACACTTTCTTCTAAGCTCGTTTGTCCCGGGTATCCGAGCAATTTAACTAAATCACTATCCTCTAGAAGTTGTGTATTCGCAAGCTCTTGTAACTTTTTCAAAACTTGATGATGGTCTTGTGTTTTTTCTTGATAGTAATCTTTAATTAATAGCGCTGCCTCTGCTTCTAAGTCGGCTAGTAGTTCCGTAAGTTGTAAACGAATTAACCTACCTTCTGTTCCCAATTCATGAATATAGCTCAATATTTCATTTTTAATACGTAGTACCATTTCAACACTATGTAAAACATGAACCACCTCGGACATTGTAACAACCTCTTCAAATTCTAGAATGCCCAAATTCGTAATCCCATCATTCCATACAGCCTTATATTTTTCTAACGTTTGAATAGCTTGGTTTGCCTTTGTTAAAATAACACCTATATCTTTTAGTGTATAACGTAAATTCCCTTGGTATAGCGTAATTACGTTACGTCTCTGTGAAATAGCCACAACAAGGCTACCAGTCTGCTTTGCTACACGCTCCGCTGTTCGGTGGCGCATACCTGTCTCAATAGAGTCGATAGATGACTCTGGAACTAACTGTGCGTTCGCAATCAAAATTTTACTTCCAGTTTCATTTAAAATAAGTGCCCCATCCATTTTTGCTAATTCGTATAAACTAGCCGGAGAAAATGCACAATTAATATGAAAACCTCCATCAACAATACTTTTAATCTGCTCATTATATCCAAGAACAATTAATCCCCCTGTTTGTGCGCGAAGTACATTATCTATCCCTTCGCGCAGTGGTGTTCCCGGGGCCACAAGTTGTAAAATATTAATCATACTTTTGACACGTTGCTTGTTTTCTTCCATAGCCTAGCCTCCTAATGTCAAACGAAGCGCTTCTCCTAAATTAGATACACCAACTACCTCAATCCCATCTGGAATTGTCCATCCTCCCAAATTTTTTCTAGGAATAATAGCGCGTTGAAATCCTAATTTAGCTGCTTCTTGTACACGTTGTTCAATTCTTGATACTCTTCTTATTTCTCCAGTTAATCCTACTTCTCCTATTACTGCATCGGTTGGTGCCGTAGATTTATCTCTAAAACTTGAAGCTATACTTAAAGCGACAGCTAAATCAATTGCTGGTTCATCTAACTTCAAACCACCTGCTACTTTTAAATATGCATCCTGATTTTGCAATAATAAGCCTGTTCTTTTTTCTAGCACTGCCATAATAAGCGATACACGGTTATGATCAATTCCCGTGGCCATTCTTCGAGGGTTTCCAAAACTAGTAGGGGAGATTAATGCTTGTATTTCTACTAAAACTGGTCTTGTTCCTTCCATTGAGGCAACCACTGTTGATCCTGCAACCCCAACTGGTCTTTCCTCAAGAAAAATTTCAGAAGGGTTTAATACTTCTGCAAGGCCAAGCTCTTTCATTTCAAAAATACCCATTTCATTCGTAGAACCAAAACGATTCTTTACTGCTCGCAAAATGCGGTATGTATGATGACGGTCTCCTTCAAAGTAAAGAACTGCATCGACCATATGTTCTAACATACGAGGTCCTGCAATCGCTCCCTCTTTTGTCACATGTCCAACGATAAAAATAGGGATCCCTTTCGTTTTTGCAAGTTTCATTAATTCCGCTGTACATTCACGAACTTGTGCCACACTTCCCGGCGCTGATGTTACGTCAGGTAGATGTATTGTTTGAATAGAATCAATAACAACAAAGGCTGGGTTCACCTCTTCAATATGTGTTGCAATTCGCTGTAAATCCGTCTCTGATACAACAAATAGATTACTACCATTTACATGTAAACGATCCGCACGCAGTTTAATCTGTTTTGCTGATTCTTCACCCGATATATATAGGACATCATATGAAGAATCTGCTAATTGCGATGATATTTGTAACAGTAACGTTGATTTTCCAATCCCGGGGTCTCCACCAATCAGTACTAAGGATCCATCTACAATCCCGCCACCAAGTACACGGTTAAATTCTTGAAATTTTGTTTCAATACGCGCCTCAGACTTTGTTTCCACTTCTGTTAGACGTCTTGGTTTTGTTACTTCTGTTTGAATTGCATTGGCATAATTAAGGCGCCTTGATGATACAACTGGTTCCATCTCTTCAACAAGCGTATTCCATTGACCACATCCAGGGCATTTCCCCATATATTTTGGTGACTGATACCCACACTCTTGACATGTGAATTTTGTTTTCTTTTTAGCCATATCGTTTTATATCTCACTTCACTTTCATCTATAAACAATTTATCCTTGTCGTACAAGAAAGAGGGCTATCTCGTAGCCCTCTTAGTTTGTCTATACTTATTTTACCTTTTCAGCACTATGAATGACAAATGATTCTCCTTCAACATCAAAGATAACTTTTTGTCCTTTCTCAATAGCACCTTTTAAAAGTTCTTCCGATAGTCTATCTTCTACATGTTTCTGAATTGCTCTACGAAGCGGACGAGCACCGTACTCTCGGTCAAACCCTTTATCAGCAATAGCCGAAATCGCTCCTTCTGTTAAATGCAATTCAATTTCTTGCTCTTTTAAGCGATTTACTAACTGATTTACCATAAGTGTTACAATCTCTTGAATATGTTTTTTCTCAAGCATATGGAACACGATAATTTCATCAATACGGTTTAAGAATTCTGGACGGAATGCCTTTTTCAGTTCATCCATTACTTTACCTTTCATATCTGAATAATCGCGGCTCTCATCTTGTACGTTAAATCCAAGATGTTTATTACGTTTTAACGCTTCTGCACCAACGTTAGATGTCATAATAACAATTGTATTACGGAAATCAACTGTACGCCCTTTAGAATCTGTTAAGCGACCATCTTCTAATACTTGTAGTAAAATGTTAAACACATCAGGATGAGCTTTCTCTACTTCATCTAATAAGACAACTGAATATGGCTTACGGCGAACCTTTTCTGTTAATTGTCCACCTTCTTCATATCCAACATATCCTGGAGGAGATCCAACTAAACGAGAAGTAGAATGCTTCTCCATGTACTCAGACATATCGATGCGAATCATTGCATCCTCATCACCGAACATAGATTCTGCCAACGCTCTTGCTAACTCCGTTTTACCTACACCTGTTGGTCCTAAGAAAATAAATGAACCAATCGGACGTTTCGGATCTTTCAAGCCTGCTCTAGCACGACGAACAGCTTTCGCTACAGCTACTACCGCTTCATCTTGACCAATAACACGATCGTGAAGAATCGATTCTAAGTTTAATAATTTATCAGTCTCTGTTTGTGCAAGCTTAGAAACCGGGATACGAGTCCACGTAGAAACAACATTTGCAATGTCTTCTACTGTCACTTCTGAGTTTTCTTTTCCTTGTTGCTCTTTCCATTGACGCTTCGTATCTTCTAACTTCTCACGTAAGCGTTGTTCCATATCACGTAACGAAGCAGCTTTTTCAAATTCTTGACTTTGTACAGCTGCATCTTTCTCTTTTCTAATTTCCTCAAGCTTCACTTCAAGCTCTTTTAGATTTGGTGGTGTTGTATAAGAGCGTAAGCGAACCTTTGAAGCAGCTTCATCAATTAAATCAATTGCTTTATCTGGTAAGAAACGATCTGTAATATAACGATCTGAAAGCTTTACAGCTGCATCAATTGCATCATCCGTAATAGATACGCGGTGATGTGCCTCATAACGATCGCGTAAACCTTTCAAAATTTGAGTTGATTCCTCTAAACTTGGCTCATCAACGTGAATTGGTTGGAAACGTCTCTCTAAAGCTGCGTCTTTTTCAATATATTTACGATATTCATCTAACGTTGTCGCCCCAATACATTGTAATTCCCCACGAGCTAAAGATGGTTTTAAAATATTCGATGCGTCAATAGCACCTTCTGCGCCACCTGCACCAATTAATGTATGAAGTTCATCAATAAATAGAATGATATTTCCTGCTTGGCGGATTTCATCCATTACTTTCTTCAAACGGTCTTCAAATTCACCACGGTATTTCGTTCCGGCTACCACCGTACCCATATCTAGTGTCATAACACGCTTATCTCTTAAAGTTTCAGGAACTTCATTATTTACGATTTGTTGCGCTAATCCTTCTGCAATTGCCGTTTTACCTACACCAGGTTCCCCGATTAATACAGGGTTGTTTTTTGTTCTACGACTTAAAACTTCAATTACACGTTGAATTTCTTTACCACGTCCAATAACAGGATCTAAACGATTTTCACGTGCAACAACTGTTAAATCACGTGCTAAACTATCAAGTGTTGGTGTATTTGCATTTGTTGAAGAACCACCTTGATGACCTGAACTTGCTTCATTACTTCCAAGAAGTTGCAATACTTGTTGTCTTGCTTTATTTAAGCTAACACCTAAGTTATTCAAAACACGTGCTGCTACCCCTTCACCTTCGCGGATTAAACCAAGTAAGATATGTTCTGTTCCAACATAAGAATGGCCTAATTTGCGAGCTTCATCCATAGACAACTCAATAACCTTTTTAGCACGCGGTGTATAATGTACAGTTTGAGAAGCTTCTGTTCCTCGCCCAATTAACGCTTCTACCTCTTTTTGAACTTTCTCCGGGCTTAATCCAAGAGCAATCAACGCTTTTGCTGCAATTCCTTCACCTTCGCGTACAAGCCCAAGTAAAATATGTTCTGTTCCAATATTGTTATGCCCAATACGAATCGCTTCCTCTTGAGATAAAGCTAATACTTTCTGTGCTCTTTCTGTAAATCTTCCAAACATCATAGAAATCGCCTCCTACTTGCGCTTAGTTTTTTTCAATACGTAATCGCTCACGGATTAAGGTTGCTCTTCGATAATCTCTTTCTTCTGGTCCTAAAGGTCCTCCTGCATATTGTTGTAAAATGCCTGGTTGTGTAAGGACCATTAGCTCAGTCAAAATATTTCTCGATATACCTTTTATATATCCTAAATCAATACCAAGTCGTAAATCTGATAAGCAATTGGCTGCTTCCGCAGATTGAATTAAACGACTGTTGGCTAGTATGCCATAAGAGCGATAAACTTTATCTTCAAGCTCAATACTTGAATTTTGTACAATTAATTCTCTAGCCATCTTTTCTTGCTGTATGATTTGTTGAATGACACTCTTTAAATCTGCAATAATATCTTCTTCAGATTTTCCTAGCGTCATTTGGTTTGACACTTGAAATATATTACCTAACGCTTCGCTACCTTCACCGTATATTCCTCTTACTACTAACCCTAATTTTTGAATTACTTGTATAATACGGCTAATTCTTTTCGTTAAAACGAGTCCCGGTAAATGAATCATTACGGAAGCCCTCAATCCTGTACCAACATTAGTAGGGCAGCTTGTAATATATCCAAGTGATTCATCAAAAGCATATTCAACCTCTTTCTCAATCCAATTATCTATTTGATTGGCACTTTGAAGAGCCTCTGATAACTGCAATCCTGAAAATAAGCACTGAATCCGAATATGGTCTTCTTCATTCAGCATAACACTAATATGTTCGCTTTCTGACAATAGACATGCTCCATATTCTGTTCCTGCAAGGTTGGGACTAATTAAATGCTTTTCAACTAATACTCTCCTTTGAAGAGGCGTTAATTCATCCATTTTTAATAGCTCAAACTCTCCAAAAGGTTCTACCGTTTTATTTATAAATTCCTTTTTAAATAATTCTTGAATCAGTTTAGCTTCTTCTTCATTTTGCATAGTAGAGAATTGATATTTTTTAAAATTACGAGCCAAACGAATTCGACTACTTAAAACAATATCAGAATCAGGGCCATCCCCCTTCATCCATGGACTAATCGCTTCATTCATAATTTTGTCCAGTGACATAGAACTATTCCCCCTCTCTATGCTCACTAAGCTGATTTTCAAGGTTTCTAATTTTATCCCTTACTTCAGCAGCTTTCTCAAATTCCTCTTTGTGTACGTATTGTTTCAGAATGAGTTTTAGTTCATCTAATTCTTTCTTTAAGTGAATATTTCCTTCTATACGCTCCGGAATTTTTCCGCAATGATCTGTATGCCCGCCGTGAAGACGTTTTAATAATGGCTTTAAATGTTCCTTAAATGTATCGTAACAAGAAGCACATCCAAAGCGTCCTACCTTTGTAAGTTGCTCATATGTCATTTTACAATCTGGACATCTTAATATATTTGTGTTCGAAAATCCGCTTTTTCCTTCTTCAAACACTGTTGATTCACCGTGTAATAACCCAGCAAATAAATCATGGAATGAAAAGTTAGACTGCGATGATTGAAAGAAAGACGTATAGCCACTTTGTTCTGCACATTGCTCACAAAGATGAACTTCCGCCTTCTTTTCGTTGATTACTTTTGTATAATGTAAAGTTGCTGGTCTTATATTACAGTTTTGACAAGTCATCACTATCCCCACCTTTACAACAGGAACGATCTATCTCATAGTACTTTTCATACATTACTAGACTGTTCACTTTCCTTTATTCGTTTACATAAAAGTGCGTGTTCTTTTTTTCAAAACTTCTACAATATTTAACTGCTTTATCTCTTAGTTATTATTCTTTTACAAAAGCTGTATTTATTTATATTTCAGTGTTCTTAACATTGCGCATAATATTCGAGCCCTAAGTTCATCTCGAGAAGGAACATCCATTGATAATACAGAACGATCTAGTACGCTTAACATAAGTTTAGCTTCACGATTCGTTATGATTCCCTCTTCTATTAAACGTATAATCATACTCTCTGCATTTCCTTGCGCAACGCTATGATCAATCATATGAAGCATTTGATCAATAATGTCTATATCATCATGCAGTTTGACTTTTATAATGCGAATGTAACCTCCTCCACCACGTTTACTTTCTACTACAAATCCTCTTTCTAACGTAAAACGGGTATTGATTACATAATTGATTTGAGATGGTACGCACTCGAATCGATCCGCAATCTCATTTCTTTTGATTTCAATCACATTATTATTACTTAAGTCAATAACTTGCTTTAGATATTGCTCAATGATATCAGATATATTTCTCATTTATCCGCCACCTTTATTGACTTTGACTATCTTTGACTTTAATTATATACGTATTAATAAAATTTGCAACTCTTTTGCTTATTTACTATCCTAGCCACATTTTCCTGTATTTAATCAAAATAATAATTATTTAAATACATTTTTAATTACTATGGATTATAAAAGAAAACACGAAAAAACACGAGTCATTTGACTCGTGTTTAGTTGCTTGGCGACGTCCTACTCTCACAGGGACAAGGTCCCAACTACCATCGGCGCTAGAGAGCTTAACTTCCGTGTTC
>NZ_JAQFPJ010000024.1:0-63788 GCF_027712065.1 Bacillus cereus group sp. BcHK124 | reverse complement strand
GCCAGAGCCGTTGCCGCCAGAGCCGTTGCCGCCAGAGCCGTTGCCGCCAGAGCCGTTGCCGCCAGAGCCGTTGCCGCTAGAGTCGTTGCCGCTAGAGCCATTGCCGCCAGAGCCGTTGCCGCCAGAGCCATTGTCACCAGAACCACTATCGTCCTGAGAACCACCGTTTCCTGGTGGTTTATTATTATCTTTTGAGTTACCTTCTGCGAAATGATCGTTATTTTGTACAAGCGCATTTGTTACTGGAGAGAAGTTTTCTGTTGCTGCATTACCAATGTTTAAACCACTAAAAAAAGATAAAGAAAGAGTTGATGCTAAAATAAAAATTTTCGTCATTGATTTCCTCCTGAAACATTAATATTCCATCTAAAATACATCTCTTTGTAATATTTCATAGGAAAAAGAGTTTTATGCAAAAAAAACTATATATAGAAAAAGGTGGTATATTTCTAAAGAGAGAAAAGAGTGAGTGTAAATTCTTTATAATAGTAGAGTGGTGGGAATTTCACACCCATTCCAGTAGAGGAAGTGACAGCAGATGAAAGAGTATATTGCATTTGATATTGGTGGTACACAAATTAAATATGGAATTGTTTCAGAAACAGGAACAGTACTAAAGCATAAAACAGTTCCAACAGAAATTCATTTGGGCGGGGAACAAATCATTCAAAAACTCATTCTTTTATCAAAAAATTTAATGGGTAAACATACGATTTCGGGAATTGGCATTAGTACTGCGGGAATTGTTGACGTTAATAAAGGGATTGTGACGGGAGGTGCGGATCATATTCCAGGTTATAGTACGATTCCTATTATTAATAGATTGCAAGAGGTATTAAAAGTTCCTGTATCCATTGATAATGATGTGAATTGTGCAGCGTTCGGAGAAAAGTGGAATGGTAGTGCAAGAGAGAAAGAAAACTTTATTATGCTCACCCTTGGAACTGGTATTGGAGGAGCAATTTTTATAGATGGAGAGTTATATAGAGGGCATTTGTTTAGTGCTGGCGAATGGGGAAATATGTTAATAGAAGGAAAGCCGTTTGAAGAGATCGCTTCCATTTCAGGGTTAATTCGTCTTGTGCGAAAATATAAAGATGAAAGTGATTGGAATGGAAAAAAGATTTTCGAACTGTATGATAAAGGTGATAGGGAAGTTACCCAAGCAGTTGAGGTTTTCTTTAAACATTTAGCGATTGGAATTAGTAACCTTGCTTATATTTTTAATCCAGAAGTGATTGTTATAGGTGGAGGAATTACTGATAGGGGAAATGAGTTTTTAAAAGAAGTAAAAGAAGAGGTCAGTAAATACTTAAATAAAGAGATTTATAGTAATTGTGAGATTGAACTTGCGCAAAACGGTAATTGTGCAGGAATGGTTGGTGCTATTTACCACTTCTTACATCATCATAAGTAAGTTATATGAATGTTTTCATATAACTGAGAATTTATCCTTTTTATCACTAGGTAAATAATGCTACAATATAAGGGAAGAATACAATATTTTCCGTCTTGGAAAATGCTTTGTAGAAAGGAAGAAACTGCATGCCTATTATTTTAGAAAAAGGTCAAAAGATCGATTTAACGAAAGGACAACCAAAAGTAGCAAAACTACAGGTTGGCTTAGGCTGGGATCCAATTGGGCAATCAGGTGGGTTTCTGTCTTCATTATTTGGAAGTAAACCAAATGTAGATTGTGATGCATCTGTTGTTATGTTAGAAGGAGATCGTTTTGTTAATAAAAACGATTTAGTATACTTCGGAAACAAACTTTCTACTTGTGGTAGTATTATTCATTCAGGAGATAATTTAACAGGTGAAGGCGAAGGTGACGATGAAACAATCTTTGTAGAATTGCATAAAGTCCCAAGTCGTATTAACCGTTTAGTATTCGTTGTAAATATTTATGATTGTGTAAACAGACGTCAAGACTTTGGTATGATTCGTAATGCTTACATTCGTATTCAAAATCCTCATACAGGTGAGGAATTAGCACGTTATAATTTATCAGAAAACTATGCTAGTAAAACAACTTTAATTGCAGGAGAAATGTATCGATACGAAAATGAGTGGAAGTTTTCAGCAGTTGGAGAAGGCACACAAGATAAAAACTTAAGTGAGATTGTATCACGTTATCAATAGGATAAACTAAGGAGGAATTTAAAATGGCATCTATTTCTTTAAAAAAGGGACAAAAGGTAGATTTAACAAAAACAAATCCAGGTTTATCAAAAGTACTTGTAGGGCTTGGCTGGGATACGAACCGTTATGATGGACAAGCTGATTTTGATTTAGATGTTAGTATCTTTTTAGTAGGTGCGAACGGTAAAGTTTCAGGCGCAGAGGATTTCGTTTTCTATAATAACCCAAAAGGCGCGAATGGTGCTGTAGAGCATTTAGGAGATAACAGAACGGGTGAAGGCGAAGGCGATGACGAAGCGATTAAAGTAGATTTGAAAAATGTACCTGCACATATCGAACGTATTTGTTTCACAATCACAATTTACGATGGAGAAGGCCGTAGCCAAAACTTTGGTCAAGTTTCTAACTCATTCGTACGTATTGTAGATGAAGAAAAGAATGCAGAGTTAATTCGTTACGATTTAGGAGAAGATTTCTCCATTGAAACAGCTGTTGTAGTAGGCGAATTATACCGCCATGCAGGTGATTGGAAGTTCAATGCAATCGGAAGTGGATTCCAAGGTGGATTAGCGTCTCTATGCAATAACTTTGGGTTAGATGTAGAGTAATAGATTAATATATCCATCGATGAAATGCATGTTTACTGATGGATATATTTTTTTAGATAAAAATATAGAGGTGAATATAAATGGCTATTCAGTTACAAAAAGGACAGAAAATCGATTTAGGTAAAACAAGCCCTGGCTTAACAAAAGCAGTAATTGGTCTTGGGTGGGATATTAAGTCTTATGATGGTGGAGCTGATTTCGATTTAGATGCATCTGCCTTTTTATTAGATATGAACGGAAAATGTACGAAGGAAACTGATTTTATTTTCTATAATAATTTACAGTCTCCTTGTGGATCAGTTTTACATACAGGTGATAACCGAACGGGTGAAGGTGAAGGCGACGATGAGCAACTTGTTGTAGATTTGAAGAAAGTTCCAGCAGATGTGCACAAAATTGCTATTACAGTTACGATTTATGATGCGGAAGGTCGTAGTCAAAACTTTGGACAAGTAGGAAATGCTTTCGTTCGTTTAGCAAACGAAGAAACGAATGAAGAAGTTCTTCGCTTCGATTTAGGGGAAGATTTCTCTATCGAAACAGCAGTTGTCTTTTGTGAATTATATCGTCATAATGGACAGTGGAAGTTTAATGCAGTAGGAAGTGGATTCCAAGGTGGTTTAGGTGCGCTTGTAAGAGCGTATGGCTTGGATGCATAGAAAGGAAACGATATTCGTTTCCTTTTTTTGACCTTTCTATAAATCTAGCAAAGAATAGGGGATATAGGTAAGATGAGTATTTTGCAAGGAATCCTTGATACGTATGCTCAGTTTTTCGACTTGGACATGTGGATTAAAGTGTTGCAAGATCCAGTATCGTGGGGATTAATAGGTACACTTGTTGTACTTGAAGGATTACTATCTGCTGATAACGCACTTGTGTTAGCGGTAATGGTAAAACACCTTCCAGAAGAGAAGCGTAAAAAGGCTTTATTCTATGGACTTATTGGAGCGTATTTATTCCGCTTTATTGCGATTGGAATTGGAATGTTCTTAATTAAATTAGCATGGGTAAAAGTGTTAGGTGCACTTTACTTAGCTTGGCTTTCAATTAAATACTTTATTGATAAAAGAAAAGGTAATGCAGAAGAAGAGGAAGCTCATGGTATGAACCAAAACAGTATTCTCTTCAGAATGTTTGGTGTCTTCTGGGGAACGGTTGCGATGGTCGAATTAATGGATATCGCGTTCTCTGTAGATAGTGTACTTGCTGCATTTGGTGTATCAAATGAAGTTTGGATTCTATTGTTAGGCGGAATGCTCGGTATTTTAATGATGCGTGGTATCGCTGGTGTATTCTTAAAGTTGTTAGAGCGTATCCCAGAACTTGAAACGACAGCATATATTTTAATCTTAATTATTGCAACAAAAATGCTATTGTCTGTTATTCATATTGAAATAAGCCATACATTGTTCTTCGTTATTTTAGTTGTAGCATTTGGAGCAACATTTGTACTTCACTACGTGAAGAATTCTGGACAAGCTAAAGAAGAAGTTGCTGCTACTAAAGAAGACAATAAATAATTGAAATGGGTTTGCTCGTTTTGCGAGCGCCCATTTTTTATAACCAAAAATAGTTTATAATAGAAGAAAGACTTAGAAAAAGTAAATGTTTTTGGAGGTGAACTGTTGTGTTTTCACGTTTTACACTTCAACCATATGCATTAAAAGATGAATCAGATTTAAAGCAATTTGAAACGCTTTTAGAAAAACGTCCACAATATGAGCTGACAGAGAATGAGATGAAATTTAGTTATATAGCATGTCGAATCCTTGGCGTTCCTAATGATGTAGATGAATATTTCAATGAATTATTTGATTATAGTGAAGCGAAAGGAATTGAAGTTTTACACGAACAAAATTTAAATAAAGTGATTGATTCAGAAAAGCTTCGTCACATTCAAGAGGTGTTCGGATTACATCAAGAAGCACCAAATGGTCTAACAGTAAATAGGCTAGTGGCACACTTATCTGGGAAACAACTTTTACCGAAAGTAGACAATCCGGATTTACAGCATTATATACATACAACATTTATTTCTGTATTGAAATTATATGAGAAACAACATAATCAATCTCTAAAGACAGAAGGCTTCCGTCGTTTCTTAATCGACATGATTAAATTAAGCGAAAATTACGTAGCGAAGTGGTTCTCTACGATTAACTATAAGAAACAAATGCCACGTATCGTTTGGTACGGTGATGCACAGGAAAGCCGTATATATTTCTTATACTTTCTTATTATGCTCGGCTGCGATGTACTTTATTATCACCCAGAAGGAAAAGATGGATTTGAGAATGTTGATGAGGAAGGAAGAAGTTTTATTGTGTCTCATCCAAGTCGCATTTCTCTTGAGCCATTTCCAAATCGCCGCCGCGAGCGTGTTGCAACAGTGGCATATCAAGCTTCAAAAGAAATTGAACAAGTACTTCACCACGATAATTCACTATTATACAAGCCGTGGCAATTCCGTTCATATACACCTGTAGCACGTACATTAAAAACAACATACGATGAACTATTTTTAATTACGAAAGAAAAGGCGTTTGTACGCCCGACATTCTTTGTTGAAAATAAACACATTTATATTCCATCCCTATTTGCGAAAATATCAGGTGTTTCAAAGAATGATAAAGAGTATTTTCAGCGATTAAAGGCTGTTACATCATTTGATAACAGTTTATTAATTAATACATTTCCGTTTACGAAAGAACAAAAAGCAAATTTCCAATACCATTATCGAGATGCATTAGACCGCGGAGGGAAATTGCATCCAGATTTAATTATGAACAGTCATTGGTGGCCGCATAAACGATTGCCAGAAGGATTACAACATGGTATTGCAGAAGCGATTATCCATACGTGTGAAAGTGAAATGTGTAAACCAATTGCAAAAGAGACGAAACAAGATGTAGCGCTATATGTTTTCGCGCAACTTTCTCAAATACCACCGAATATTTTAGAACAGCTTGAGAAATTTGATTATTCACAAGATGTACCGAAAATTGTTATATTTAATAATGAGAAGAGTGGAGAGTTAACTCGTTCTGATGCTGTTTTATTACTATTTTTAAATCAAATTGGAGTAGATGTATTCCATTTCAATCCAACGGGAAGAAACGATATTGAACCGTATATTGAAGCTGGGGCATTTGATTCACATTGGCTTGAAGAGGTTAATTTCGATCTTGAGTTTCATGGTTCATCAGCCTATAAAAATTTATCACAAACAATAAAAGGACTATTTCGTCCATTTTTATAAGGAAAGGGAGAATACCATATGAATAACCCAGTCGTACTAGATTCGAAAACAGAATTAAATGAGCAAACAGCACAAGATGTTCGCTTGCAACTTAGACAAGATGCGGATGTACAACGTATTTATAATGCGGTAGATATTAAAGATCAATTAGAATTAATTGAACTTGGAAAAGAACCTTCTATGGAAATTTCACGTTTTGCTGATCAAATTTTACATACGATGTCATTATCAAAGATAGAAGATTCTGGTGAATTATTAAAACAGCTTGGTAAAATTATGGACCGATTCGATAGCAAAGACTTTGCGGAAGAGAAAAGTGGTTTCTTCTCACGTATGTTCAAAAAAGCGGATAAAATGATTGAACAAATCTTTAGCAAGTATCAAACGATGGGCCGTGAAATTGATAAAGTGTATGTGGAAATTACGAAGTATCAAGATGAAATGAAAAAATCAATTGGTACGTTAGATGGTTTATATGAGCAAAACTTAAAATATTATTTAGACTTAGAAAAATACGTAGTAGCAGGAGAAATGTTATTAGAGCGTTTAAATACAGAGTTAGTTCCGATGTATGAAGAGCGTGTACGTAATAATGATCAATTAGCAGGTATTGAATTAGAGTCGCTTAAAAACTCTGTTGAAATTTTAGAACAACGTATTGATGATTTAGAAAAAGCGCGTATGGTTGCGTTACTGACAGCACCACAAATTCGAATGATTCAACGTGGTAATAATAAATTAATTGGTAAAATCAATACAGCATTTATTACGACGATTCCTATCTTTAAAAATGGTATCATTCAAGCGGTAAATGCGAAGCGTCAAAAGCTTGTTGCAGATTCCATGGCTGAACTGGATCGCCGTACAAATGAATTACTTAAGAAAAATGCACAAAATATCGCAACGCAAAGTGTGGAAGTAGCGAGATTATCCGGTTCTTCTAGTATTAAGATGGAAACACTTGAGGAAACTTGGAACATTATTTCAAGAGGTATGCAAGAAACACAACAAATTGAAGAGCAAAACAAACGTGAGCGTGAAGAAAGTCGCAAACGTATGGCTACATTAACTGAGAACATTAAAAAAGAATTACAAGGGTAAATGAAAAGGCAATGAGGACTATTCCTCATTGCCTTTTAGTTTTTCTTCGCTAATTTAATGATTTCATTCACAACGAGCGGAATGATACTTAATAAGAGAACAAATCCCCAATCTCGCAGCGTTAATGCATGCACACCGAATATATTTGCAAGGGGCGGAATGGAGATGATACAAACTTGCATAAGAACACCGATAAGAAGGGAGAAGACTAAATATTTATTTGTAAAAATCCCAATTGAAAAAATTGATTTCGTTCTTGAACGCAAGTTAAATGAATGAACGAGCTGAGAAAAACTAAGAACGACAAATGCCATCGTTTGAGCGTGTAATAGAGCATCCTCATCAATTCGCTCTGGGAAAAGAGGGAATAAATTTGTATCTCCAGTATAGAACTTTGCTCCGGCGATAAAGGCTATTAGCGTTAAAAGTCCAATGACAACCCCATTGAAAATAAGGAAAGGAACGCTACCGCTAAATAAGCTTTCTTTCGCATGTCGTGGTTTTTCCTTCATCACATCAGGATCTTCAGGATCCACCCCAAGTGATAATGCAGGCAGCGTATCTGTAATTAAATTTACCCACAAAATGTGAATAGGTCGTAGTGGTGTTGCCCAGCCGAGTAAAATGGCTAAAAATAAAGTGATAATTTCTCCGAAGTTACAAGAGAGTAGGAAGAGAATTGATTTTTTTATGTTACGATAAATGTTTCTACCTTCCTCAACAGCTTTCACGATAGATGAGAAATTATCATCTGTTAATACGACATCCCCTGCCCCTTTTGCAACGTCTGTTCCTGTAATGCCCATCGCTACGCCAACATCTGCTTGTTTTAAAGATGGAGCGTCATTGACGCCATCACCAGTCATAGAAACGATATTGCCTTTTGCACGTAATGCTTTTACGATCTTTACTTTATGTTCTGGAGAGACTCTAGCGAATACATGTAAGTGATCAATTTTGCTTGCTAGTTCTGTATCTGAAATGTTATCTAATTCAGTTCCAATCATAATTTCACATATGTCTTCAGCAATGCCAAGTTCTTTGGCAATGGCGAAGGCGGTATCTTTATGGTCACCAGTAATCATAACTGTGCGAATACCGGCTTTTTTACATTCTGTAATGGAATCTTTTACTTCAGTTCGCGGTGGATCAATCATACCGACAAGACCAATAAAGATGAGGTTTTCTTCGAGATGATCTATATCCACATTGCTTGAATTGTATTGTTTAAATGCGAATGAAAGTACTCTTAAAGCTTCTCGGGACATTGCCCTGGCAGCTTCTAATATTTGATTTTTATCAGCCTCTGTTAGAACTTCGATTTTATCGTTTTTCAATATGTGGGTACACCGAGGTAAGAGCTTATCGATAGCACCTTTCGTCATGCTATAGTAGCTTTCATCGTATGTATGTACAGTTGACATCATTTTACGATCTGAATCGAAAGGTAGCTCATTAATACGTTCATGTATTTTTTCTAAATAATCTTTTTGCATATTAAAAGTGCTTCCGGCAACGAGAAGAGCAATTTCAGTCGGGTCTCCCGTTTGTGATTCATTGTTGTAAGACGCATCGTTACATAGCACCATATTTTCTAACAATAGACGTTGCACATCATTATTTACATTTAAATTTTCTAATTGATCGTATGTGTTATCACTATAAAAGTGAGTAACGGTCATTTTATTTTGTGTTAACGTACCTGTTTTATCTGAACAAATAATTGTGACAGAACCGAGAGCTTCGACAGCTGGTAGTTTCCGAATGATAACATTTTGTTTAATCATACGCTGCACACCAATTGCAAGAACGATGGAAACGATAGCTGGCAAACCTTCTGGAATAGCTGCAACGGCTAAACTAATAGCAGTCATAAACATTTCTAGTGTATCTCGTCCTTGTAAAAAGCCGATGAGAAACATAACGATACAAATCGCTACAGCAACAAAGCCTAAATACTTTCCGACTTGTGCTAAGCTTTTTTGAAGTGGTGTCATATCATCGTCTGCTTCATGCAACAGGGTAGCAATCTTACCAATTTGTGAGTTCATTCCAGTTTCAACAGCAACACCGACGCCTCTTCCGTATGTTACAAGGGTAGACATAAAGGCCATGTTTTTTTGATCACCGAGTGGTACTTGTTCATCACTTTGCATGGAAGGGTGGTAGATTGCATCTTTATCAACAGGGACAGATTCACCAGTTAGAGCAGATTCTTCAACTTTTAAATTTGCGGTTTCGATAAGGCGTAAATCGCATGGGATATATCGTCCGGCGTCGAGCATAACGATATCACCTGGAACGACGTGCTCAGATGGAATTTCTTTTAGTTCACCATCTCGCTTGACGATAGCTTTAGGTGTCGCCATCTTTTTCAATGCCTCTAAAGCTTGTTCTGCTTTCGATTCTTGGACGACACCGATAACAGCATTTAAAACTACAACGAGTGCAATAATACTTGCATCAGCCCATTCACCTACAAAGGCTGAAATAAGAGCAGCAATAATAAGGACATATACGAGGACGTCATTAATTTGGGCGAAAATACGTTGCCATAAAGTGCGTTTTTGTTTTGTAGCTAATTCATTAGAACCGTATTGCTTTAAACGTTCACTTGCAATTTCTTCTGTTAAACCGTGTTGTTCATTTGTTTCTAAGTCGATTAATGTTTGATCTTTCGTCTTACTGTACCAATTGCTCATAAGTAAGCACCTCCAGTAAAAACAGTTAGCAATGGTAGTGTTGCTATTATTTGTGAGTAGTATGTATGGAGAAAAAATCTAAGGTGAGGTTCTACTTCTATTGTACAATATTTTACAGTTGCTTGAGGGAAAGAGAAGAGTTGTCATGAATTTGTTGGAAATAAAAAAGAGCCTCATAAACGAGGCTTTTTACTTTTTAATTAATGTACCTAATTCTTCTGTAATAGCTTGCATTTCACTAATGCTGAATGTTTCACGTTTCATAACATGCTCATAAATGTCACGTAAGTCTTCGTACATTTCTTCATTAAAGCTAGCAGCTCTCATCGCTCCAGCATTAACCATACGTAATTTTTCTTTAATAGCTTCGACCATATATTCAACGTTTTCTTCTGACTTTACGGATAAATCCACCGAAGTGTCCCCCTTTAAAATAACATAAGGCTATCTTAACATTTTTTATCATTTTCGTTAATGAATCTTTTCAATCCTATTAAATTAGTAGGGATTTCCTTTATATTTAATAATTGGTTGTTTATACTATAAGTATATATAAAGAAATGCACCAAGAAAGGAAGAAACAAAAATATGGTTCAAGTATTGTTTGTTTGTCTTGGGAACATTTGCCGTTCTCCAATGGCAGAAGCGATTTTTCGAGATCTTGTCGTAAAAGAGGGACTCGAAGAGAAAATTGTCATTGATTCTGCAGGAACTGGAGATTGGCATGTTGGCCATCCGCCACATAAAGGAACACAAAAAATTTTAAAAGAAAATGCAGTCACTTTTGAAGGAATTAAAGCAAGGCAAGTAGAAAAAGAAGACTTAACAAAGTTTGATTATATTATTGCCATGGACAACAAGAATATAGCAGATTTAAAAAGTTTAGGTAAAACTGGAGGCTATATTGGTAGGCTGTCCGATTTTGTTCCAGACGGTGGCTGGACAGACGTTCCCGACCCTTACTATACAGGGAATTTCCAAGAAGTATATGACCTTGTAACAGAAGGGTGTGCAAAGCTATTAGCTTTCATTCGAAAAGAACAAGGAATATGAGGAAGCTTAGAAAGAAATACTTTCTAACATAAGAAATGAAAGGGTGAAGGAATATGGCAAAGAAAAATAATATTGCTCGAAACATTGCGATTGGTGTAGCTGCAGGTGTAGCTGTATCTATGTTGAAGAAAGAAAACCGTGAAAAAGTAAAAAATACTGCAGAAAAAGCAAAAACCAAGATGATTGAAATTGGTGAAAATGCAAAGATCAAAGAAAAAGTGCAAACTGTTACAGATAAAGGACGCGAACTTGCTGATTTAAATGTAGTGAAAGCAAAAGTAGCAGAAATTAAAAAATTGACGCCGTCTGTTGTAGAGACGTTAAAAGAAACGAAAGAAATTTTTAGTAAGAAAAAGGTTGAGCCAGCAGAGAAGCCAGAAACGATTGAAATTCAAGCTGTTTCTCCAAAGGTAGATGAGCTGAAGGCAGAAGAAGAGCCGGTAGTTGCTGAAGATGGCGGTATGAAAGAAGCGCGTGAACTATTTATGAAAGACTCCAATGTAGAGGAAAAAAAAACTGAAGCGTACATTGAGTTGAAGCAAGATAAAGAAGAGAAGAAAAGCGTTTAACCATATATGAGAAAAATTTTAGAAAAGGTGAGAAGAAATCGTACTTATTCGTTTGGTAAAGATTTATATGACCGAACGATGCGCGATGATGTAGCGGGCTTGGCAGCACAGCTCGCTTATTTCTTCTTGCTTGCGATTTTTCCTGGGCTTGTTTTCTTAATTACGCTTCTTGGATTCATTGACCTTCAAACAGAAAGTGTGCTCAACTTATTAGAACCGTACGTACCCGAAGATGCAATGTCTTTAATTGAAGTAAACGTTGATAAAGTTGTAAATGAGCAAAATGGTGGTTTATTATCATTTGGTTTATTATCAATGCTATGGTTTGCTTCAAATGGTGTAAATGCGGTGATGAATGCTTTTAACCGTGCGTATGATGTAACGGAAACACGTTCTTTTATTAAAACGAGAGCTTTATCAATTGTGTTTACGTTAGCGATTATTTTTATGATTGTGTTTGCGCTAATTGTTCCAGTGTTTGGACAAGTCATTGGGGCAGCTGTATTTAAAGCAATTGGTTTATCGGATAGCTTTTCTTACGTGTGGAGTATTACGCGTTTAGTAGCGAGTTTCTTCGTGTTATTTGCATTGTTTAGTTTTTTATATACATTTGCACCAGATCGAAAATTAAAAAGAAGAGAAGTCATTTCAGGAGCAACATTTGCTACTGTAGGATGGATTGTGGTATCGTACTCATTTGCTTATTATGTAGATAAGTTTGCGAATTACGCCAATACATATGGTGGTCTCGGTGGTATTATTATTTTAATGTTATGGTTTTACTTAACTGGATGGGTAATTTTACTTGGCGGCGAAATTAATGGTTTACTCCATCATTATAGGACGGGTGACAATAATTCCCGTAATGAAAAGTGAGCTCTTGTTCCATAATAAAAAGGAACAGGGGGGATATTTCATGAGTAATAATAAAAAGAATCACAACAATAAAAATAACAATAAGCAAAAGAGCAGTTCGCATCCAAAGCATAAAACGAGTGGTAGTGCGAACGGGCATAATAGCTATCACTAAAATAAAACGGGTCCTCTATGAGGGACCCGTTCTTATTTGTTTCCTTTTAATAATCGTAAGCCATTCAAAATAACAAGAATTGTACTTCCTTCATGCCCGATAACACCGAATGGAAGAGCTAAAAATTGTAAGAAGTTTGAACAAATGAGCATTGCAATTACAGCTAGTGAAAAGATTACGTTTTGCTTTACAATACGGTTCATTCGTTTTGATAAACGAATTGCTTGTGAAAGTCGAGATAACTCGTTCTTCATAAGTACAACGTCTGCCGTTTCTAAAGCTACGTCTGTTCCTTCTCCCATCGCTACACCAATGCTAGCAGTAGCGAGTGCAGGGGCATCATTTATACCATCTCCGACCATTGCTACTGTCCCGTATTTTTCTTTTAGCTTTTTAATCGTTTCAACCTTTGTTTCTGGTAAGCATGATGCGTAATATTCCTTTATATTACTTTCAGAGGCAATAGCTTTTGCTGTTTCTTCATTATCTCCAGTAATCATAATGGCCTCGACACCGATGCTTTGTAATTCGCGAATAGCAGCTATTGTCTCTTGGCGAAGAGTATCTTTTAAAGCGATAAGTCCAAGGATGCCATCCTCATCACTAATATAAACCACAGTTTTACCTTCTTTTTCAAGTGAGGCAGAAATACCATTATGAAATGTCTTTGTTTCTTCACCGATAAAATCAGCTTTACCTATTTTATAAGCTTTGTTTTCGAATATTCCTTTTAGCCCAAAACCAGTTACATCTTCAACGTTTTCTGGTTTTTTTAATGTAATGTCATACGCATGTTTTGCATATTTCACAATAGATTCAGCTAAAGGATGTGTAGAGTGACTTTCAATTGCTGCTGTAATAGAAAGTACTTCTTTTTCTGTCATATTTTCTCGAACATATACATCTGTTACAGTAGGTTTTCCTTCTGTTAATGTTCCTGTTTTATCAAAGGCAATTGCTTTTACTGAAGCGAGACGTTCTAAATGTATGCCACCTTTAAAGAGAATTCCGTTTCTTGCGCCGTTAGAAATAGCAGATAACGTTGCTGGTGTAATGGCAGCAACGAGTGCACAAGGAGATGCGACTACAAGTAAAATCATAGCGCGATAAAACGTTTCATTCCAGCTCCAATCCAGCAAGAAATGAGGGACGAACATCATAAGCGCAACAACGAGTAGTACACCTTTTACATATGTTCCTTCAAACTTTTCGATGAATAGTTGTGATGGTGATTTTTCACTCTGTGCACTTTGAACGAGACGGATAATCTTTTGGAATAATGTTTGATCGCTCGGCTTCGTAATTGTAACTTCGATAGCACCGCGTAAATTTACAGTACCAGCAAATACTTCATCACCATATTTTTTTTCATTTGGAATGGGTTCACCAGTAATCGCTGCCTCATCGATATTTGTTTCACCGCTATGAATTGTACCGTCAGCAGGAACGCGCTCACCTGGTTTAATTAGAATAATGTCGTTAATTTGTAATCGTCCAACAGGAACACGTTCTTCAGTTCCGTTTGAAATACGTAATGCTTCTTCAGGTTGTAGATCAAGAAGCGCTGAAATTTCTTTTTGACTTTTACTTAATGTATAAGATTCCATCGCACCGCTTAGTGCGAAGATAAAGATTAAAATCGCGCCTTCTGCCCAGTAGCCAATGACTGCAGCGCCGATAGCAGCAAAGAGCATAAGCATTTCGACATTTAGCTCTTTCTCCTCAATTGTATCTTCAATACCTTCTTTTGCTTTTGCATATCCACCAACTATATAAGCAAGGATATAGCAAGTAATGCCTACATTCATTACATCGTTCTTTGTGAATAACCAACCAGCTAAAATGAAAATACCAGATGCGATTGCAAATATAAGTTCATAATGTTTCTTTAATGTATCCCATAAAGAGGGATGAGAAATAGACTTTTGTACTTGTAATGTTTTTACTTCTGAGTTCATTACTACTCGCTCCTTCCAAATTCTTATTGAGAAAAAGAATCAAAATCGAAACCCCTATAAAACGACGAAAGCTGCCATCCATAATGGATAGCAGCATTTCTGTTGAAACTGATTTTAATAGTTATTATGTTGTAATTATTCTATAGTATAGCATATGTTTTCGTTAGATGATATATTTTTGTTTGTTTAGAAACTGAAAACTTGTGTTTTCTCAATTCCTTTGGTATATATGAATACTGTTCATAAAAAGGTCGGAAAGGAAGACAACAAGTGAAGACAGAGAAATTTTTTACCCATCCGATTGGCGTATTTATTGCTGCAATAGTAGCAACTTTTTTATGGGGAAGCGCATTTCCTTTTATTAAATTAAGTTATGCTGAACTTGGAATTCAGCCACAAGAAGTTGGAGAGCAAATATTATTTGCTGGCTATCGTTTCTTTTTATCTGGGGTTATGCTTTTATTCTTCTTTAAAGCGTTAGGAAAAGATATGAATTTCAAAAAAGGAACGGGGAAGCAGTTAGTACAAATTGGCTTATTTCAAACATTTCTTCAATATATATGTTTTTATATTGGGATGAGTTATAGCTCTGGTATTGAAGGAGCTATCATTTCAGGAACATCATCATTCTTTCAAATTTTACTCGCGCACTTCTTATATAAAGACGATGCGCTCAATATGAGAAAAATAATTGGAGTCTCTATCGGATTTTGTGGTGTCGTTTTAGTAAATGTACCGAGTGATGGTAGTTTGTCATTCCATTTCGGAATCGGTAGTTTATTACTTCTGAGTGCAGCAATGTTGTACTCGTATGGGAATATATTGGCGAAAGAAGGTAGTAAAACATTAGATGTTGGCTATATGACAGCATACCAAATGATTTTTGGTTCTATCGGGCTATTATGTATAGGGGCTTTGCAAGTTGGAGTTATGCCATTTACATTCAGTGTACATGCAATACTTATGCTGATTTACTTATCTTTCTTATCCGCAGCAGGATTTTGCATTTGGAATACAATTATGAAGTACAACAAGGTTGGAAAAGTATCAATGTATATGTTCTTCATACCCGTATTTGGTGTGCTATTATCGAGCATGATTTTAGGAGAAGCAATTCACTCATTCGTACTATTCGGTTTAGCGTGTGTAGCTACGGGAATTATTGTGGTGAATCGGACACCAGCTAAGCAAAAAATAGAACAAGAAAAACAAGTAGCATAGGCAAAGGGAAGACGATTACAATGGAAGAACAGTACTGTTCTTCTTTTTTTGTATAGAAAAAGGATAATAGACTAGGTGTCACGAAAAAAGATACAAAAAGCATTTATTGAGGAGAACATATTATGAATCTACTTTATATGGTATTAATTGGACAAATCATTCTTTTTTTAATTGGTGCAATGTACGCAATAGGGCAGACGAAAAAAACAAGAAATAACATGCCGTTACCTTTAGCGGTGCGTCTTATTCTTAGTTTTTCTTTAACAGCAAGTGCAATTTGGATATGGTTACAAGATCCATCAGTAGATTATAGTACGTGGGTTGCACTAGGGATGACGTTATCAACTGTAGGGGATTTATTTATGGCAGGTTTAATTCCAATTGGTCACAGGCTAATTGGAGGGATGATTACTTTCGCGCTTGCGCATTGTTTTTATGTAAAAGCATTTTTGCAAACAGGCATTTCATGGAATGGTTTTTGGATTGGTTTACTCGTATACGGACTCTTTCTCATTATAGGATGGTTCTTCTTTATTCGAAATGAGAAACAGGATAAATTGTTTACGATAGGAGCGCTCATTTACGGATTGTGGGTTGGAGGCATGGCTTGCTTTGCGTTCGCCTTATACTATGAGAATACAGGAATATGGTGGATACCAGCTTTTGGTGGCTTACTATTTGTCATTTCTGATTTTATTATTGGCGTGACAGATATTGGAGGACGCAAATTAAAGTATGAACCACTTTGGATTTGGTTTACATATGTAGCGGCTCAAATGTGTATTGTATATGTGGGAATATAAAAAGGTACTCTTCGAATAGTGGATAGACTATTTGAAGAGTATCTTTTTTGTTACTATGCTACAATGTTTTTTTGTTGTAGAGCAGAAAGGCTGTATTCATCTGCTGCTTTATAACCTTGGGATAATAAATCATTGATGTAAAGCTTGTTGTAAATAAAGCAGAAGACTAAGTTAGAGAATCCGAATGTAAACATACTAGCGACTAAAATAATTAAAAACCATTTCCAGTCTCCACGGAATATAGCAGGGAAGAAACCAAAGAAAAATACAGTCCAACTAAAACCAATTTTTGCTTGTTTAATTTGACCGGTATTTTCATTTTTAAGCATAACTTTCATAGAAAAAGTCCTCCTAAGTAACTAAAAATATAATGATAAATGCAAGATATAGTATATCAAAATAATACATTCTTGAATATTATTATTTGTATTTTTGTAATATTAGAATTTTATAATTCAGAATTTTGTGGAAAATACATGGTTGAAGTCTTTATAATAAAAGTAAAAAGATAATGAGATGGTGGAATGATGCAAAAGAAAAAACGTTTGCGTGAATTCTTTGGAACAATTGCAATTGCTTTTTTGCTCGTGTTTTTGGCGAAAATTTTCGTGTTTTTTCCTACGACTGTAAAAGGGGCGTCTATGAAGCCAACATTACAAGATGGGGATAAGGTGATTGTGAATAAGTTGGCAAAGCAATTTGAAAGTTATGGGAGAGAAGATATTATTGTTGTAAAGACAGATAATTTTTATGTGAAAAGGGTTATTGGTTTGCCTGGCGATGTTATTGAGGTGAGAAATGATCAATTATATGTGAATCATGAAGTAATAGAGGAAGCGTATTTGTATAGTAATAAAAAACAAGCTGAAAAAAAACTTATGAATTTAACGGAGGACTTTGGACCGATTACAGTTCCTAAAAATAAGATTTTTGTTATGGGAGATAATCGCTTAATAAGCAGAGATAGTAGAAATGGTTTAGGACTCATTGATAAAGCAGATGTATTAGGAGAATTAGCGGCAATTTATTATCCATTTGGACATATGAAAATAATGAATTAAAGTAAAAAACCAAGCAAATTTCAGTTTGCTTGGTTTTTATGTTAAATCGTAGGAGACTCATTAAATTCATAGACGTCTTCATTGTTTTTGTTCGTACTTAAAACGAATTTGTGCTGCAATAGTTGTAGTTTAAAGAATGCTAACGGATCGTGATAAGTTTCTGGGTTGCTTCTTAACGTTGCTAATGTTTGCTCGTCTTCCTGTATTTCAAGTTGAGCGGTTTCTACATTTTGCTTCAATATGCTAAGTGGATCTTTAAAGAACATCATGATATCTCGTTCTAATGCGCCTTCAAATACTTCAAATTGAAGGAAGAATTGTTTTGAGATTGTTTGAGCAATTTCCGTATAATCTTCCGTTTCAATGTATTGTTTATATTTGTTTGCAAGCATAGATTGATTTTTTTGCATGTTACCAAACAGTTTTCCTGCACTCTTTAAGAAAAATTGTGTCGGTGTAAAGCGTAATAAAATATTGATGTTCGATACTGTAATTCTATTTGTCATACGTACAACATCTCGATGCCAATCATCTAGTAATTTGAAATCGCAAGGAAGTTTCATACGTTCTTCTTTATATAATTTATTAAATGTTTCACTCATTTCATCTAAATAAGATTGAGCTTGAATAAATTCATTATGCGCTGTTTCAATCCACTCTTGAATAAATCCAGTAAATTTAGGGAGAAGCACTTGCTGTACATGTTTTTGAATTCGTTCGTTCATGGCAGTATTTAATTCTTCATGAACTAATTTGAAATCACTATCTTCTTGAACAAGATCAGAGCAGCTCTGTAATAATTCAGGAATTTGAGAATGGATATCTCGTGTGATTTCTTCTTTCGTTAAAAGATAAGATTCTGTAATAGAACGAATTTTATCTTTTTCAAGAGCGGTAAGATTGTTAATAAATCCGTTTAGTTTTACTGAGATATGTTTATTCCAACGTACTGATTTGACTAATGTATTTTCTAATTCCACACGTTCATTTACAAGGTATGCGATGGTCTTTTGAGTAAACCATATTAGTTTTTCGATACGTTCTTGTTCTATATCGCGTTCTGCTAGATTAGAAAGAATAGACTCTGTCACGTCCCCAAGTTGTTGGCTTCCCTCTTGTGAAGGAGAGTATGGGAAGAACTGCGCATTTGGGAAATGGACTTTCATCTTACTCATTAGTTTTTCATTCGTATCCGCACTATTTGTGTGTAATACGAAATGAATTTGTAAGTTTGGTACTTGTTCACTTAAATAAAGTAATGTATCGAGTTCTTCACCATGTAACGATGAAGCAGAATTTAATACGTAAATAAGGCTATCTGCGGCTTGTAAGTATTCAAAATATGAGCTGTTTTTATCCACTTGTCCTTGAACAGATGGTGTAACAAGAAATGCAAATTTATTCTTTCTCAAAAATCTACTTGGTAATTTAATTTCTATACATTTGTTCTCAAGTTCTGATTGTTCAGGTGTAGCCATTATTTGATGGAATTCATCAAAGTTCGGTATATTGTGCACATCTAGCTCAGTGAATTCTGTTATTTCAGTTTGGCTATCATCCTTAAATAGAATAGGAGTTGTTATAGTTTCAGTTAAGATGTTCTCTCCTAATATTGAATTGACGAATGATAATTTATCATGGTCACTAGTTCCCGCAATTAGTAATTTTGTAACATTTAAATCACATAGTTCATGAACGAGTAACGTAAATTGATGACTTAAATCTACATCATTTTTTTCAGCCCATACAGCAATTGTTTCGAATAAATGAGAAACAGTTTCCATATTTACATTTGTTTCAGCTGTTGAATTAGAGAGTAGGGCTCCCGCACTTTTTACGAGTAATGACTCTAAAGTTGTAGGTGAAACTTCATTCCACGCTAACACTGCAGCAGAGACGAATAGAGCGTCTTTTGCTCTCGTTAAACTAAACCAATTTGTTAATAAGTCAGGTACAAGTCCTTGCATTTCATGCATGAAATGTTCACCAGTAATTAATTCAAAGTACGTATCTTGATAGCGTTCAACAATTTCATGCCAATCGTCATTGTTGTCTGTTTCAATATGTAAGAATAAATGATTTATTGTTTGAATCCAAGCTAGATGCGATTTTTCATTTTGATAGCTGTTCCAAAGAGCGATAACAAGTTCCTTAAATTGGACTTGATCAATTGCATATAAAGCTTTTAAAGATTCATAGAAATATTCTGGTTTGATTTGTTTCGTAAATCCTTGATTCACATAATTAATTAAAGTATCGAACCAGTGTAATGATTTTGTTCGAATTCCTTCTTGAACGGCAAGTTCGATGGCGTTATTCCAATCTTCTTGTTTTTCATAGAACGAGCGAGCAATTGAAGTAATATTTGGATAGTCAGGTTGAAATGCAACAGCTTCACTAATCGTCTTAAATGCTAGACCTAAACGATCTTGTTCGATATAAAGAGAAAGAAGTTGTAAGGAAACCTCCATTGTAAGAGTTGTATCTTCCGTTTGGATAGATTGATACATTTCTTCTGCTTTTGGTAAGAATCCTAGTTCAAAATAAGCATCTGCAATATTTTTGGTTGCCCAAAGTGCAAGCTCATTATTTACTTTCTCCCATTTAAATATCGCTGCTTCAAAGTCTTTATTTTGGTAATACAATTCACCTTGAGCAAAGCGAATATTAGAAATGTTGGAGAATTCATTTGTAGATTCATTTATATATGCTTCACCGAGTACTTCTGATACTGGAGTAGAAGTTTCTTCTGTTAAAAATGTTTTATAGTAAACCTTTTGGATAAATTGATTTTCAATGGTCATGTTCGTTCCCCCTGTATAATTTAGAAAAATGATGTTGTATGTAAAGGGTGCATGTTCTTTTAATAGGTAGAAGTTGCATTATATCGACCAAACTATGTTTTTGCTAGGTATATCATTTTTCCTGAGAGTTAAACCGTTGCGAAAAGTAACTTTCCTTTATTGTAACAAAAAAACAAGCATATGAATTTTTATTTTTTAATCCCGGTATTGGTGGATAGTAAGATTAGCCCTTCAAGAAGAGATAGATATAAGGGAAGAAGGCGGGAGTCTAGCGCATGATTGATGTGTACTAAGAATGAGCGAGGTCACTGATTAATAGTTCAATTTCCTCCTGCTAAAGGAATGGATAGAAGTAGAGTTCATTATAAAAACAATGTATAGTGAATATGTATACCATGTTTGTCTGAAAGATAGAAAGGGCACAATATGGAATAACGATCGTGTATAGGATGTGTCTTCCGAATGGAACAACATATTGGCGAGTTAATCGCACATTATGGGTATTTTGGAATTATTATAGCTTTGGCCGGTGGGATTGTTGGATTACCGATACCAGACGAGTTTTTATTGACTTTCGTTGGTTATAACGTTTCAAAAGGAGTTATGTCAGGAACTGCTGCTTTTTTAAGTGGGATGGCTGGTGCGATGTTAGGCATTACATTAAGCTACATATTAGGTTTAAAACTTGGACTCCCTGTTTTAAAAAAGTATGGACCGAAAATTAGAATTAAGGAACATCACATTGAAAAAACACATATTTTATTTGAAAAATATGGCCCATTTCTTTTAATAGTTGGTTATTTTATCCCAGGAGTACGTCATTTAACAGCATATTTTGCTGGGATGTCGAATTTAACACTTTGGCGTTTTTGTTTGTACGCTTACGGTGGTGCGTTTATTTGGATAAGTGTTTTTATTGGACTTGGCTGGAAGTTAGGAGAGAAGTGGCGTTTCGTTGAGTATAGTTTGCATCATTATGGAATATGGATTTTATCCATTTCAGTAGTTGTTACATGTGTCGTATGGTTTTACATAAAGAAAAAGAAAAACCGCGAGTAGCGGTTTTTTAGCTGAAAGCAATAAATAGTACACCAGCTGTAATAAAGACAACACCAATACCAGTCATAAAGTTTAATTTTTCGCCGAGTATAATCATAGCGAGAATGATAGAAAATACGACGCTTAATTTATCGACAGGAGCTACTTGTGAAACTTTTCCTGTTTTAAGGGCAAGAAAATAAAATAGCCATGACGAAGCACCTGCAACTCCACTTAATGTGATAAAAAGCAGTGCTTTTTTATTTAGAAGTACGTCGCCAATATTTTGAAATTTACCTTGTATAATAATAACGCCTACCATAAATAATGCCATGATAATAGAACGAACTGTCGTAGCAACATTGGCATCGATTCCATCTAAACCAATCTTACCGAAAATAGATACAAGGGCAGCAGCAATTGCTGATAATAGTGCGAATAAGAGCCATGAACTCATAGTAAAATTCCTCCAATCTTACATTATTATACATGAAAATCATTCTCACGTATAAAGTGAATGGGGTTTTACCGCCTCGCAAAGAGCTGGATAGATAACGAAATAATCCCCACCTTATATTTTTCATAAGGTGGGGATTATTATACTACTCTGCAATTTCTTCATATAAAAAGTACGTTACATTATAAATATGTTCTACTTCATCATCTGTCATAAACAATAATTCGTCACGCTCAATCCCTTTTTTCTTTTCAATAAACTCAATCATGTTTTTACGTTCTTCTCTTTTCATCAATTTTATTTCTCCTCTCAATCTGTTTTAATACAGTTTATTTAAGTTACTGCTATTATATAACAGAATCTTTAGAAAGTTCCACCTATTTTATTGTTTTTTTCAGAAGAACTTTTCGACAAAACAAGCCCACCTAAAGGGGGGCTTGTTTCACTTTATAGTCGTAAAAACTCGGGCTCCGTCGTACCGGCACCATCGATGTAATAAATTGTATCGGGGTTGATTTTAATTAGTACATAATTAGGGTCTTCAGGACCGAGTAACCAACGCTTTAAGCTATTATTCCAAAACTTGTTTTTTAATGTGGAGTCTTCCTCGATGGAGGCTAAGCCTTCCACTTCGATATAATCTTCATCTAATTTTTTTCCTTCACGACCAAGTAGTACATGTACATTTGGATTGTTTTCAATATCTGTTATCTTTTTTGATTGTCGATCTGTTGCAACATACAGTACAAAATCTTCATGGAAAAACATCATAAAGGCGCTATGAGGTTTCTCATTTCGTACTGTAGATAATACACCGGTACGTTGACCTTGAATAATAGTTGCGATTTTTTCTTTTAAGTGCATAATTTTAACCCCTTTTCATAATTTATAATTCTGTCTGTTTCAACAAGATAATTTAAATATCTTTCATACTGTTTTCTTCAATCCGATTTTTTAAACGCAATTGTGATGAAATCGGACAAGTTAGGAGAAGAATAATAATAATAATATCGAGGAGAAATACATACGATGGAAGGATGAAAAGCATGTTTAATAAAATATTTCTTATAGTAGCGCTTATAGGTGTACCACTGTCTGTACTTGGGAAAACACTTCATTGGCCTCAAACAATTATGTTCGCTGTGTATTGTATTACGATTATCGCATTAGCGGGTTTTATGGGGAGAGCGACAGAAAGTTTGGCAATTGTATCTGGTCCTAGAATAGGTGGATTATTAAATGCTACTTTCGGTAACGCTGTTGAACTAATCATTTCAATTTTTGCACTTCAGGCAGGATTAATTGAGGTAGTGTTAGCTTCTTTAACGGGTTCTGTACTTGGAAATTTATTATTAGTAGGAGGGCTATCCTTCTTTGTGGGAGGGCTTAAATATAAAAGACAAAGTTTTAATGTGTATGATGCAAGGCATAATTCAGCTTTATTAATCTTTGCTGTAGTAGTAGCATTTGTTATTCCAGAGATTTTTTCAATGAAGATGGACGCTGGAAAGACGTATCAGTTAAGTATTGGTGTTTCGATTATTATGATTATTATGTACCTTGCTGCATTGCTATTTAAGTTAGTTACGCACCGTGGTGTATATCAGCATAAAAGTGATGAAGTCGCTCATGAGGAAGAACCAGAGTGGTCGAAAGGGAAAGCACTACTCATTTTAGCGATAGCAACAATTGCGGTAGCGTATGTATCAGAGGCGCTCGTGCATACATTTGAGACAGTTGCAAAATCATTTGGTTGGTCAGAACTATTTATAGGGGTTATTATCGTCGCAATTGTTGGGAATGCAGCGGAACATGCATCTGCAATTATTATGGCGTATAAAAATAAAGTAAATATTGCAGTTGAGATTGCAATAGGTTCTACATTACAAATTGCCATGTTTGTTGCTCCTGTATTAGTACTGCTTTCTATGTTCTTCACGCAAAGGATGCCTTTAGTATTTACGATACCAGAACTTGTTTCTATGATTACAGCTGTTTTCTTAACGATTGCGATTTCAAATGATGGAGATACAAATTGGTTTGAAGGCGGTACTTTATTAGCAGCGTATGTCATTATGGGAATTGGTTTTTATTTATTATGAAAAAATAGGCATAACAATTGTGCCCAGAGAAAACAATAAACAAAGTAGTATATACCTTTACGTAGGAAGGAGCCAGACAGGTGAAACGAGTATACAGCATATGTCTTTCAACTATGGTCTCGTTTATTCTATTATTTCCTAACATGAGTTTTGCAAAGACAACGGTAGAAACAAAAATGCCTTCATCTGTTTTAAATATTTCTAAAGACAATACGTTTCCAAACGATGCACAAGATTTACCGCGTTTGCAGCCGAGTAAGTTTGCTCAAGAACTATTGAAAACAGCGAATATTAAAATTGAAAACCCAGACTTAATTCGAATGTTTAATGAAACGACAATTTCGAATGCGCCGCTTGCGGTAGGATACCGAGCGAAGATTTATTTAGGTCAATGGGCTTTGCATTATGAATCGGTTGATACATCGATTAATTGGGAATATAAACAAGTAAATCGCAATGTGTATGATAATCGAGGAGGAGATCGCCTATATCCGCTACGCTATAAGCAAGAAACGCAAAAGACGGTTGAAGGCGATTTAACAGCAGATATGAAAGATGCTGCAGATGTGAAGAAAATGATGCTTCTCAAAGCACTTGAAAAGGTACAATTGCCGCTTTCATTTAAAACGACCATTGGTTATGGTACCGGACATGAGCGTGTGTATAATATTAGTCCGAGTCAACTTGGATATTTATATGCTTATACACCAGCTGTAAATGAAAAAGGGAAAGTAACATTTGGAGAAGTATACCTTGTACTAAAGGGAAATCAAAAAAGGCTTGTTGTAAAAAATATTACTTCTCAAGGAATTGGAGCGGCTATTCCAATTCATGATCATTTATTCTTTAAATTCATTTCTTCTTCTCACTCGCAATAACATAAAAAACGTCAGCTTATAAGCTGACGTTTTTTTATAATGTAATATTTGCTGTTTTTGATAAGAAATCTTCTGTCGGATAGTAGCTGTTTTTTACAAGAACATTCGGTCCAAGACACTTTACTGCAGGACAGTGACAGCTTAATGATTTTGCTGTTTTTGAAGCGCTCCATTTTTCATACGCTTCTTGTAACGTATTTGTTTGTATGTTTCCTAGAAGTGGAACATCACCAAAGTCCGTTACAATAATATTTCCATCGAAAATATTTACATTTAAACGAGAACGGCCATCTGGATCATTACGAACTGTGACATTTTTGCTCTCTTGTAATTTTTTAAATGTGGCAATGTCTCGCTCGTCATTGCTACAAGCATAGAAAGGTAAAGTTCCAAATAACATCCATACATTTTCATCGCGAATTTCTAGTAAATGCTCAATTGCATCACGAATTTCAGCTTTTGTTAAAATCTCTAGATTACTCGCGAAGTCACTTGGATACATTGGGTGAACCTCATGACGTTTACATCCCATTTCGTCAACGATTTGACGATGAATATGTTCAATGTGTGGTAGAGTTCGTTTATTCAGCATCGTTTCAGCAGATACAAGTACACCTGCATCTGATAGAGCTTTACTATTTGTAATCATTCGTTCAAATAACTTTGCACGTTGTTCATACGTAGGTTTACGCTCCATCATTGCAAATCCACCTTCAACGAAGTCATCAATTGTTCCCCAGTTATGAGATATATGCAATACGTCTAAATAAGGAATAATTTGCTCGTAACGTGCTAAATCTATAGTTAAGTTTGAGTTGATTTGAGTGCGAACGCCTCGTTCATGGGCATATTTTAAGAGTGGTGTTACATAGTTGTCGACGGATTTTTTTGAAAGCATAGGTTCTCCGCCAGTAATACTTAAAGAACGTAAATGAGGAATCTCATCTAATCGTTTTAATAAAAGATCCATCGGAAGCGGATTCGGGTCTTTCGGCTGTAACGTGTAACCAACAGCGCAATGCTCACAGCGCATATTGCATAACGTCGTCGTTGTAAACTCAACATTTGTTAATAGTAGTTTGCCGTACTCTTCAAGGTCCATATACGCTTCCCATGGATCGTAAGAAGGAGTAATCGGCTTCATTTTTTGTGATATCGTCATATGAAATACTCCTTTGACTATTGAAATAACAATTTGTCCATTCTCTATAATAGAAGAATATGTACTTTTTATAAAGTGAAACTTTTTAGAGGAAAAAGAGAGAGGGCTTACATTATAGTGAATAACCGTGACAAAATTGATGAAATTACATACCCATTGTAATCATTTTTGCGGTATAATAAAAGCAACTCGAATTAAAAGGAGAGTGCCTTCATGGGAAAAGCAATTCAAGATAAAGATACACAATTAGTATATTTAAAGGAACGTTTAAATATGTTCATTGAAGTAATTGATACAATTGAACCTGAAGAAGTAGAATTAGAGGATGTAGATCGTCTTCTTGCAATGTTAGATGAATTAGAATTAAAATGTGAGCAATTTAAAAAAGACGAATAATATATTAAAAAGGCTGCCAATTCCAATTTGGTAGCCTTTTTCTGTACGGATAATAGAAGGACGATAGAAAAAGAGGTATAATCAAGTTGTGAAAAATTTCATTTATGCTTTAATAGCGTGAAAGAAATAAAAAGCTGAAGAGCATAACAATGAAATTTTCAGCTCATAACGTTTTGGTAGCGTTCACAATTGAGGGGGAAGTAACAATGGAAAAGCTTCAAGAAAGCATGTATCAACTAATTGTTGAAACGTCAACGAACTTACCGAAAGATGTTCGTCGTGCGATTCAACAAGCGAAAGAACGAGAAAATGCAGGGACTCGTTCTGCGATGGCACTTGGCACAATTACAAATAATATTAAAATGGCTGATGATAACATCTCGCCAATTTGCCAAGATACAGGGATGCCAACGTTTAAAATTTATACACCAGTTGGTGTGAATCAATTAAAGTTGAAGGAAGCTATCTATAATGCGCTTGAGCGGGCGACAAAAGATGGTAAACTTCGTCCAAATTCTGTTGATTCTCTTTTTGGAGACAATAGTGGAAATAATTTAGGACCAGGTACACCGGTAATTAAGTTTGAACAATGGGAAAAAGATTATATTGATGCACGTTTAATCCTAAAGGGTGGTGGCTGTGAGAATAAAAATATTCAGTATAGCTTACCATGCGAACTAGAAGGACTTGGACGAGCTGGCCGTGATTTAGAAGGGATTCGTAAATGCCTTCTTCATGCAGTATATCAAGCGCAAGGTCAAGGATGTAGTGCAGGTGTAATTGGTGTTGGTATCGGGGGAGACCGCACATCAGGTTACGAATTAGCAAAAAATCAATTATTCCGTACATTAGATGATGTGAATCCAATCCCAGAATTACAACAACTTGAAGAGTACGTATTAGAAAATGCGAATAAGCTTGGCATTGGTACGATGGGATTTGGCGGAGAAACAACTTTACTTGGCTGTAAAATTGGCGTGTATAACCGTCTGCCAGCTAGTTTCTACGTATCTGTGGCGTATAATTGCTGGGCATATCGTCGCCTTGGCGTAACAATCCATCCTGAAACAGGTGAAATTATGGATTGGTTATATCAAGAAGGTGAAGATACACTGGAGCAAGAAGTACAAGAAAAAACAGAGCAACGTGAAATTGTATTACAAGCACCAATTACAGAAGAGCAAATTCGTGAACTTCGCGTTGGTGATGTTGTAACAATTAATGGCATGATGTATACAGGGCGTGACGCAATTCATAAGCATTTAATGGATAACGATTGTCCAGTAGATTTAAATGGACAAATTATTTACCACTGTGGTCCAGTTGTTGTGAAAGATGAAAATGACAATTGGCAAATTAAAGCGGCAGGTCCAACGACAAGTATTCGTGAAGAACCGTACCAAGGTGATATTATGAAGAAATTCGGTATTAGAGCTGTCATTGGAAAAGGCGGTATGGGTGCGAAAACATTAGCAGCTTTAGAAGAACACGGCGGTGTATATTTAAATGCAATCGGTGGTGCAGCGCAATATTATGCTGAATGTATTAAAGAAGTGAAAGATGTTGATTTCTTACAATTCGGTATTCCAGAGGCAATGTGGCATTTACGTATCGATGGATTTAAAGCAGTTGTAACAATGGATTCTCACGGTAATAGCTTACATGCAGATGTTGATAAAACATCACTTGAAAAATTAGCTAGCTTTAAAGAGCCAGTATTTAAGTAAATAAAAAATGCATCTCGAATCATTCGAGATGCATTTTTTTGGTATATATAGAAAAACATGTTCAGCATGAAAGAATGCGTAGCAACAGAAACTACAAGTACGATTATATATGGAAAGGAGACTATTTATGAAACATAAATGGTTATATATCGGTCTCATTTTTTCAATTATGATGGCACTTGTTCCAGTTTCGGCATTAGCTTATACAAATACTCCACATAACTGGGGAATCCCGCGCCCTAAAAATGAAACAGTACCAGATGCAGGAAAGTTATATACAGATTTACTACAAAAAAATGGTGGTTTTTATTTAGGGGATACGAAGAAAAAAGATATTTATTTAACATTTGATAATGGTTATGAGAATGGATACACAGGGAAAATCTTAGACGTATTAAAAGAGAAAAAAGTACCAGCAACTTTCTTTGTAACGGGGCATTACATTAAAACACAAAAAGATTTATTGTTAAGAATGAAGAATGAAGGACACATTATTGGAAACCATTCTTGGAGCCATCCTGATTTCACAGCGGTAAACGATGAGAAACTTCGTGAAGAATTAACGAGTGTAACGGAAGAAATTAAAAAAGTAACTGGGCAAAAAGAAGTGAAATATGTACGTCCCCCGCGCGGTGTATTTAGTGAAAGAACGTTAGCCCTTACGAAAGAAATGGGCTACTATAATGTATTTTGGTCACTTGCATTTTTGGATTGGAAAGTAGATCAGCAAAGAGGATGGCAATATGCGCATAATAATGTTATGACGATGATTCATCCAGGATCTATTTTATTACTTCATGCCATATCAAAAGATAATGCAGAAGCACTTGCAAAAATCATTGATGATTTGCGCGAGAAAGGGTATCATTTTAAAAGTCTAGATGACTTAGTAAAAAGCAATCAACCGTAAGCATGTATGCTTGCGGTTTTCTCATGCTATAATGATGTGTAAAAAGGATGGGGAAACGTATGTGGAGCGAACATGTTACGTTAGAGTATCCGTATCATTTTGAAGAAGTGTTAAAACGTTTATCTTTTGATCCTCTTAACGTCATTCAATTAGATGAGAAAGTTGTTTATGTCCCGCTTTGTATAGACGAGGAACAGATTGTTGTTCGCCTGCAAGGGATTGGTACTGTTCAAAATCCACAGTTTTGGATTTCTAGTCAGACAGGAGATTCAGAGAAAGTCATGAAACGAATGAGGGCCATTTTTCATTGGAATGAACCGTTTCAAGATATACAAAATCATTTTTTAAACACATCATTACGTCCACTATTTGAAACATATGCTTATACTCCAATTATTTTAGAATTCGATTATTTTGCTTGTCTTCTTCGCTGTATCATTCATCAACAAATAAATTTGAAATTTGCTACTGTGTTAACAGAACAGTTTGTGAAACGATATGGAACAGAGAAGAACGGTGTATTCTTTTTCCCCACTCCAGAAATAGTAGCAAATATTTCAATAGAGGAATTGAGAGAGCAGAAGTTTAGTCAGCGAAAAGCTGAATATATGGTAGGATTAGCAAAGTGTATTATAGGTGGTAAGTTAGATTTAGCTAGAATAGAAAACGAAACAGAAGAAGGGGTTGCAGCACAATTGTTACCAATTAGGGGGATTGGTGCATGGACAGTGCAAAACTTTTTAATGTTTGGGCTTGGACGGAAAAATATGTTTCCGAAAGCAGACATTGGGATTCAGCGTGCAGTACAAGGTGTATTTCAATTAGATGATAAACCTGATGATGCATTTTTAGAAAACGTGAAACAAGAGTGTGAACCATACTGCAGTTATGCAGCGTTATATTTATGGAAAAGTATAGAGTAGAGGTGTAATAATGATACAAAAGCAACATGAGAGTAAGTTGGAAGTTGGTCAAACGTTTCCTGTGACAATTAAACGTCTTGGGATTAACGGAGAAGGCGTTGGTTATTTTAAGAGACAAGTTGTCTTCATTCCAGGGGCATTACCAGGAGAAGAAGTTGTTGCTGAAACGACGAAAATTCAGCGTGGCTTCGCTGAAGCGAAAGTGAAAAAGGTTCGTAAAGCTTCACCACATCGCGTGAAAGCGCCATGTCCGGTATATGAAGAGTGCGGCGGTTGCCAATTGCAACATTTAGACTATAAAGAACAATTAAATCAAAAGCGTGATATCGTTGTACAAGCATTCCAGAAGTATATGAACAACGGTTTGGAAGAGAAAATTCGTCCGACGCTAGGCATGGAAAATCCATGGCATTATCGTAATAAGAGTCAACTACAAGTGGGGCGTAAAGACGAAAAGGTTATTACAGGACTGTATAAACAAAATTCACATCAGTTAATTGATATTGCTCATTGTATGATTCAACATAGAGCAACGAATGAAGCGACAAAAGTTGTAAGACGTATTTTAGAAAAATTAAATGTTTCTATTTACAATGAGAAAAAACAAAAAGGTTTAGTACGTACAATTGTGACACGTACTGCAGTTCAAACAGGGGAAGTACAAGTTACACTTATTACAACAAAAGAAGAGTTGCCAAATAAAGAACAATTTATTGCAGAAGTACAAAAACAGATGCCAGCTGTTAAATCAATTATGCAAAATGTAAACTGGCGTAAAACATCTGTTATTTTTGGTGATAAAACATTTAAATTAGCTGGAAAAGAAGTAATTCAAGAAACACTTGGTGATTTATCATTTGAATTATCAGCACGTGCATTCTTCCAGTTGAATCCAGAACAAACGGTTGTTTTATATAATGAAGCGAAAAAAGCCGCTGCCTTAACTGGAAATGAGAAAATTGTAGATGCATATTGTGGCGTTGGTACAATTGGACTTTGGCTTGCAAATGATGCGGCGGAAGTACGTGGTATGGATGTAATTCCAGAAGCAATTGCAGATGCAAGAAAAAATGCGAAGCGTCACGGATTTACAAATACGAAATATGAAGCAGGTAAAGCTGAACAATGGTTACCGAAATGGGTAAAAGAAGGATGGCGTCCAGATGTAATTGTTGTCGATCCACCTCGTACAGGTTGCGATGATAAATTACTGGAAACAATTTTAAAAGTGAAGCCGAAACAAGTTGTTTACGTATCTTGTAACCCTTCTTCATTAGCACGTGATGTACAAGCGTTAATGAAGAGCTATGAAGTGGAATATGTACAACCAGTTGATATGTTCCCGCATACAGCTCATGTAGAAAATGTAGTGAAGCTTGTTAGAAAGTAAAGTTTATTAATATTCCCTCATGGTATGAGGGAATATTTTCTATGAAGGAGAATATTATGCACAATTATAAATTAACGATTCAGTACGACGGTGCACGTTTTAAAGGATGGCAGCGTCTCGGTAATAACGATAATACGATTCAAGGAAAAATCGAAAGTGTCATTTCTGAAATGGTCGGAAAAGAAACTGAAATTATCGGTTGTAGTAGAACAGACGCTGGTGTGCATGCTTTGAATCAAGTTGCTAACTTTCAAAGTGATGAGAAGTTAGTGGAACATAAAGTAAAAAAATATTTAAATCAATATTTACCTAATGATATTAGTATTACGAATGTAGAAGAAGTACATGATCGATTCCATGCCCGTTACAATTCTAAAGCAAAAACATACCTTT
Source organism: Bacillus cereus group sp. BcHK124 (assembly GCF_027712065.1). NCBI lineage: Bacteria > Bacillati > Bacillota > Bacilli > Caryophanales > Bacillaceae > Bacillus > Bacillus cereus group sp. BcHK124. Next base: position 32,098 of record NZ_JAQFPJ010000024.1, on the reverse strand, counting down.
ATAAAATTTGGAATGAAGAGCACACGAACCCATTTATGCGTAAATACAGCATGCATGTGAATAAAAAATTAAATGTGAAAAGCATGAAAGAAGCCGCGAAACATTTAGTTGGTTCACATGACTTTACTGCTTTTTCAAATGCAAAATCAAAGAAAAAGTCTATGGTGCGAGAAGTATATACACTTGAAGTGATGGAAGAAGCAGGATTTGTACAAATTAGAGTAAGTGGTAACGGATTCCTTCATAACATGGTCCGAAAAATTGTTGGAGCATTAATTGAAGTTGGGTTAGGACAATTAGATGCAGAGGCGATTCCACAGATTTTAGAGGCGAAACAACGTAATCAGATTAATTGCCTTGCTGAGGCGAGTGGTTTGTATTTGGAGAATGTTGAGTTTTAATAGTAATAAAAAAATCGAGCTGTGTAGGCTCGATTTTTTATGTTTTGGCGTTAAGAAGATTTTTCTTTCTTCATACGTATCTTCAAATTCCAAAAAGCAGCAAGCATAATAGCTGCAAAAGAGCCGCTAATTGTTGCTAATAGTTTTGCATAAGGATAGGCGTTTATATCAACTAGTAACATCATACATACAATGGTAGGGAAGAAGGCTAAGTATTGTAATAACTTTAATTTGTTATCATTACTCATATATATCGTTCCTTTCTAGTATGTTATATGTTTATTGTAGCATATTTTACCAAATGTTTATTTGTACTTGGAAAAAATTTAATGCGGTTTTAGTAGGAAATAAAAGTTAGGCTAGTAATCAGTGGAAGATGGACAAAATCTCCACTGATTAACGTCTTATTTTATATGTGTAAATGCAATTTTTTAATTCGATATTGTAAGTTTTGCCTACTTAATCCTAAAAACTTTGCAGCTTGTGAAATATTACCGTGATACTCTTTCAAAATTTGAGTGATGTAGTTCTTTTCCATTGCTTCTATTGTGTGCTTTAACGTTTTTGGCGCATCAGTATCGTTATTAGTTAGGAGAGGTTGCATATTGAATTCTTTTTTTATTCGTTCGCGAAAGCGAGTGGGAAGGTGAAACGCTGTAATGATATTTTCATCTTCAACTAAATTCATTGAACCTTCAATGACATGTTCCAATTCTCGTACGTTTCCAGGCCAATCATATGCATATAAGAATTCTCTTACATGTATATCTACATCTGTTACGCCGAGTCCAAATTGAATGTTGTACTTTTCGATAAAGTGCTGAACAAGAGCTGGAATATCTTCTTTTCGTTCACGTAAAGGCGGGAGACATAAAGTAACGACGCTTAATCTGTAATATAAGTCTTCCCGCAATCGATTGTGTGTAATAGCTTCAAGAGGGTCTTCATTAATAGTTGCTATAATACGAACATCAATTTCTTTTTCTTGTGTGCCTCCGATTCTTCGTATTGTTTTTTCTTGTATAGCTCGCAGCAACTTCGCTTGAAGTGCTGGACTTAACGAATTGATCTCATCTAATAACAAAGTTCCTCCGTTTGCTTCTTCAAATAAACCGGCTTTATCGATAGCTCCTGTAAATGCACCGCGGTTCGTACCAAATAATAAGCTTTCCATGAGTGTATCAGGTATAGCGGCACAGTTTTGCGAAATAAATGGTTTGCCCGAACGTTGACTTTCATTATGGATACTTTGTGCAAATAGTTCTTTTCCAGTTCCTGTTTCTCCTACGAGAAGTATGGAGGATGATGTGCGAATTACCCTTTTTCCTTCCGCAATGGTGGATTGAATGGCTTCAGAATCACCAATTATGTGATCAAAGGTAAATTTAGTGTTTTGTTTTCGGGAAGAGTCCATTTTTATTGTTTGCTTTAAGTGATTCATCTCTTTTGAAATTTCAATAGCGCCTTTAATTTTTCCGTTTTCTATTATTGGGAAAGTATTGTTAATCGTCGTAATTTCTTGCCCTTTATTGTTAAAATAAGTTTGTTTTATATTTTTGTTTGTTTTTCCTAATTTTAATGCTTCTATAAGAGTACTATTTTTATTTTCTTCAAATGCGAATACTTCTAAAGGACTTTTATATAGCACATCTGAGCGCTCCATTGATTCAATTTCCATCATTTTACGGTTATAGATAATCGTTTTACCTTCCTCATTAATAATATGAATCCCGATATCGAGTTCATTGAGCAAAGTTTCATATAGCATATTCATTTCAATGATCTGTTTCAAATTAATTTCTTCTGTACGCATAGATTATCTTCTCCTCATTTCACCCTATGAAGACTGACTTTTTATAATTTTATTAAAATTCTTATAAAATCGCAAAATTTTTTTGCGATTTTCCTTTTAAAACTTCTTACACGGTAGAAAAAATTTGCGGTTATGAAGATTTTTTTGTGAGGAACCCTCATTTTAAATAGGAATTTAAGATTGGTACGCATTTTGCATAAAGAATAGTTGAAATCTTTAAAGGAGGGATATGCAACGTTTCAGTACCAATTAATAAGAAGGAGGAGTGTATAAAGTGAAGACGGTTATAGAAGGCGTGTATAGTCCTTGTTACGGGAAAGTTGAGAAGTTATTTGTTACGGAAAATTCTTACGTATACGAATGGGAGAAATTAGCGTTAATTGAAACAATAGATAAACAGAAAGTAGAAATTAAGGTAGGAATCAGTGGGTATATCGAGTCATTAGAAGTAGTAGAAGGACAAGCTATCGCTAATAAAAAGTTATTAATAACAGTGAGGGATGATCTTTTAATAACAGGTAGTGATTAATACTATGTATTTTGCTCTTTTCAATAATTATTTTTCGTATAAACAATTTTAAAAACGCTTACATGAAATGGGTTTCCAAAGGGAAAAGGGGGGATTTATATGATGGATCAAAACCAAGGATTAAAAAGGGAATTGAAAAGCAGACACATATTTATGATTGCACTTGGAGGAGTTATTGGTACCGGACTTTTTTTAGGATCGGGGTATACAATTCATGAAGCTGGGCCTGGAGGAGCGATTGTAGCTTATCTTGTTGGAGGATTTGTTATGTATTTAACGATGCTCTGTCTCGGAGAATTAGCTGTTGCGATGCCTGACGCAGGATCTTATCAAACGTATGCTACGAAGCATATTTCCCCTGCAGCGGGTTATGTAGTCGGATGGATGTCGTGGCTAAACTGGTCGGCTACAATAGGTATTGAACTCATTGCAGTTAGTATTTTAATGAAACGATGGTTTCCTGATGTACCGTCTTGGATTTGGTGCGTAGTGTTTGCGGTACTACTTTTTGCTATTAACGCGTTATCTTCAAGAAGTTTTGCAGAAGTTGAATTTTGGTTTGCAAGTATTAAAGTCATTACAATCATTGCATTTATTATTTTGGGCGGGGCAGCAATGTTTGGTTTTCTAGATATGAAAGGAAATGAGCCAGCACCAATGTTTTCTAGCTTTACTGATTATGGTGGGTTGTTTCCAAATGGATTATCCGCTATTTTAATTACGATGATTGCTGTTAATTTTTCCTTCCAAGGAACAGAGCTAGTTGGTATTGCAGCTGGAGAGAGTGAAAATCCAGAAAAAACAATCCCGAAGGCAATTAATAATACAGTTTGGCGTATACTTGTGTTCTTTGTATTATCTATTTTCATTCTTGCAGGATTATTCCCATGGCAACAAGCAGGAGTGATAGAAAGTCCATTCGTAGTTGTATTTGATAAAATTGGTATTCCTTATGCAGCTGATATTATCAATTTCGTTATTATTACAGCGGTTCTATCCGTTGCAAATTCAGGGCTATATGCAACTTCTCGTATGCTATGGTCTATGTCTAATCAAGGAATGATTAGTCCGATTTTTAGTAAGTTATCTAAAAGCGGCGTTCCAATTTATGCATTGATTGTAAGTACAATTGTAGGTTGTCTCTCATTACTATCAGGTATTTATGCGGAAGATACAGTTTATTTATGGTTGCTTTCTATTGCTGGATTTGGAGCAATACTAGTTTGGGCATCTATTGCTCTATCTAACTTATTAGCTAGAAGGGCGTATATAAAGCAGGGCGGGGATGTGAAAGACTTGAAATTTAAAACACCGCTATATCCATTCGTACCACTTCTTGCATTAGTATTAAATGTAACAGTAATTGTTGCTATGGCCTTTATTCCAGAACAAAGAATGGCATTGTATTGTGGTATTCCCTTTATGATTGTTTGTTTACTGTTTTACCGTGCGACAAGAAATAAGGGGAGTAACTTAGAGCATATTGAAAAGACAAAGACAACAGAAATAGAGAGTTTATAATAGTGATTAATTTGGAGACTGTAAAATTGTAAACAGTCTCTTTTTTTGTGAAAATAAAGCTGGGAACATACTACGTATGCAAAGGGGAATTAGCGATGAATGAAGAAGTTGCACAGCTATTAGAACAGATTGATCTACGAAAAAATGAGTTACTAGAGCTTACAAAAACATTAATTCGTTTTGAAACACCAGCACCGCCGGCGAGAAATACAAATGAGGCGCAAGAATTTGTTGCACAGTTTCTAAGAAAACGAAATTTTTGTGTTGATAAATGGGATGTATATCCGAATGACCCGAACGTTGTTGGGGTGAAAAAAGGGATAGAAAGTGACACACATAAAAGTCTTATTATTAATGGGCATATGGATGTAGCGGAAATATCAGCAGATGAGGCGTGGGAAACGAGTCCGTTTGAGCCATTTATAAGAGATGGTTGGTTAGTTGGACGTGGTGCGGCAGATATGAAAGGGGGATTAGCTGGGGCATTATTTGCTATTCAGCTTTTACAAGAAGCAGGCATTGAATTGCCCGGAGATTTAATCTTTCAATCCGTAATCGGAGAAGAAGTTGGAGAGGCAGGTACGCTTCAATGTTGCAAAAGGGGTTATGATGCTGATTTTGCAGTCGTAGTGGATACGAGTGATTTACATATGCAAGGACAGGGGGGCGTAATTACTGGATGGATTACTGTGAAAAGCCCCCAAACGTTTCATGATGCAACACGCAGACAAATGATTCATGCTGGAGGACGTTTATTCGGAGCGAGTGCGATTGAAAAAATGATGAAAATTGTACAAAGTTTACAAGAATTAGAGCGTCATTGGGCAGTCATGAAAACATATGAAGGCTATCCATCTGGAACAACAACAATTAATCCAGCTGTTATTGAGGGCGGAAGACATGCAGCGTTTATTGCGGATGAGTGCCGGTTATGGATAACAGTACACTTTTATCCGAATGAAACACATGAACAAATAATAAAAGAAATTGAAGAGTATATTGGGAAAGTAGCAGCTGTCGATCCATGGTTAAGTGAAAATCCACCACAATTTAAGTGGGGCGGAGAATCAATGATTGTGGATCGTGGTGAAATTTTCCCTTCTTTAGAAATAGATAGTGAACATGCAGCTGTAAAAACGCTTAGCTCAGTACATGAATCAATTTTATCTAAAAATGCAATTTTAGATATGTCTGCAACGGTAACGGATGGTGGTTGGTTTAGTGAATTTCATATTCCAGCTGTTATTTACGGACCAGGTACATTAGAAGAGGCTCATTCAATAAATGAGAAAGTTGAAGTGGAACAGTTAATTGAATTTACAAAAGTAATAACAGCATTTATATATGAATGGTGTCATACGAAAAAATAGATTAGTATGTTGAAATTGTACAGGTATGTATACTTGTACGATTTTTTAGTGAACTATTTCAGAGTTGAATAGAAACAACTGAAATAGTTCTTTATTTTCTATGTCTTTCGTTTTAGTTCGATTAATTTCTCTTTTGCTAATTCAACAGCAATTGCATCATCTAAATAGCCAATTGGAAAGAGATAGTCAGGAATAATATCTGTCGATAAAATGAAATACAGTAATGCCCCTCCAAGAACTGCACGCTCTTCTTTTGGAATCGTTTCATTGCAAAATTGTTGATACATATCCGTTAATTGTTCAATGAAAGGACCAGCACTATCAATTTGTTCTAGCTTACTTGCAAAACTGTCATGAATACGTTTTTCTCCTTCTGTTGTTTGAGCATATCGTTCATAATTTTCAAGTTCTTGTTTCACACGGGTTGTTGTGTAGTCGAAATCGAATAAGTTAGAGGATTGCAGTGTTTGCTGAATGGTATCAAGAGATGTGTACATATCCGTCTTTTCTTTATTAATGTGAGGAGAATCAGGATACATTTCATCAAATAACAATTGGGGTGGAACTTGCAAACATTCTGCAAATTTTTGTAGATGTTTTTGTTTTGGCGGTTGTTTACCATTCATAATTCTTGAGATTGTTGCGGGATCAATATTTGTAAGCATTCCGAGTTGGCGCATAGATAAGGCACGTTCTTTTAAAAGTTTTTTTATTAATGTACTAAGCCGCTCATTTGGATTTTCTTTAGGCATAGCGAAGGCACTCCTTTTTGTTGTTGAAAAAATGTTGAGCATTTATTACATGTATATGAAACAGACAGGCACAGTTGCTCAACATTTTCATAAGATGCATGGAAAAGTGAGAAAAAAGGGGTGGCTGTTTATGAGTACGGCAGGTCTATTTTCAATTTTTTTAATTGGGATTGCTTCTAATTTAGATAATGCAGGTGTTGGAATTGCATATGGCATTCGTAAAATTAGAATTTCGTGGTTCAACAATTTTATCATCGCATTTTTTGGGTTTTTATTTACTTTATTAGCTGGCTTTTTTGGGAGTTGGATCGCATTATTTATTTCAGAGTTTACGGCAAATTTGATAGGGGCAATTGTTTTAGGAATAATTGGAGTGTTTATTTTATGTCAGCCTTTCTTGAGTAAAAAAGAGACCGTAGACTCTAAAGATGATAGTGTACTTATGGGGATTTTACGTGATCCGGAAAAAGCAGATTTTGATGGTTCTAAAACAATTAGTTTTTCAGAAGCAATTGTTTTGGGCGTTGCATTATCAATTAATAATATTGCAGGTGGATTTGATGCTGGGGTAACAAATTTAAACCTTTGGCTTACAGCGATTATTTCTGGTGTGTTTAGTTTTATTTGTATAAGTGGTTTTGCGTATGTAGGAAAACGATACTTAGCAGAATACTTAGGGAAATGGGCTACGGTTATTGCGGGAGTGTTATTAATTCTTATTGGGATCGATCAGTTGTTGTAAGGAGAACAAAAAACAACGTTCGAGTATTTCCTTGGAAATATGGCAAAGGATTGCATATATCGACGTACTTTTCTCCATACTAATACGGATTTCTTTTAAAGAAAGGGGGATCCGTATGGGACGCGGAAAAGCATTTGATCATAAGAAAAAAGGGCATGACCATCAACCACCTAAAGGAGCATTCATTCATAAAGATGTAAATGAACATACTTTAGAAGAGGAAGAGCTACCAGTAAATATTGAAACGTATAAAAATAGTTTGAAAAAACATTAAAAGCACCTACATAGGTGCTTTTTTAACGTATATCTTCAATTAATTGTTCCGATTCTTCATGCATACTGTACTCACTTAATACTTGGATACAAAGCCACTTTAATTCTTCAATCGTATGCTCAAATTCTTCAGGAAGCACATGATGAACGTCTTCAAGTCCCATTCCGAAATGAATAAGTTCAAGTACTTGATCATCGATGTTCCGATCCATTAATAGTTCAAGTACTTCTAAATTGAATATGTATCGGTGAGCTTCATCGAGTGAAACAACTTTTAGCTTTAAGCTTTCTACAATACTCAATATAAAAAGAAGAATTGTTTTTTCAAGAACAGGCTGTTTTCCCATTTGAAATATTAGTTTCATCTTTCACACCTCCACATATAGCGCTAGGTTGTACTATACTATTCAGGTTGGGGGAGCAAATATGCATAATATAGAGAAACTTTCAGCACGGTTTTTGTAAGGGGATCGGTAGCTAATAAAATTGAGGGTTTTATGCAAAAAAAATCCTGCTAGTATAGCAGGATGGTTCTGAATTAAAAAATGCTCCAACCTTCTTGAGCAGAAAGAAGTTCAAGGATTTTAAAACCAGCGATGCTATTTCCGTTTGCATCTAAAGCTGGTCCGAAAATACCAATTCCCATTTCTCCTTTTACGCAGCCGAAAATGCCACCAGCTACACCACTTTTTGCGGGGATACCAACACGAATCGCAAATTCACCAGACTCGTTATACATACCGCATGTAACCATAAATGTTTTACAAATCTTTGTAATATGCTTAGGGATAATTTGTTTTTTCTTATATGGATCATATCCATCCATCGCAAAAATTAAGCCGATACGTGCTAAATCGATACAGTTTACCTCAACTGCACATTGACGAGTGTATAAATCCATCAGCTCTTCAATGTCACAATCGATAATTCCGTTTTGTTTCATATAGTAACAAAGTGAGCGATTTAAGTAAGCTGTCTCTAATTCTGAATTAGCAACTTTAGAAGAATAATTAATAGTAGGATTATCTGTTATTTCACGTACGAAATGAAGAATGCGCTCCATTTTTTCTTCATTATCTTTACCTGCTAACATGCTTGTAATGGCTAGTGCCCCCGCATTAATCATTGGATTAAGTGGTTTAGAAGGACTTGTCGTTTCTAACTTAATAATAGAATTAAATGGATCACCAGTTGGTTCCATTCCAACTTTAGAAAATACATATTCTTCACCACGATCTAAAAGGGCAAGTGCAAGTGTAATTACTTTTGAAATACTTTGAAGAGTGAATAGTGTTTGTGAGTTGCCAGCATGGATGTATTCTGTTTCTTTATGGAAAATGGCAATCCCTAAATCATCTGGATTGGCATTTCCTAGTTCGGGGATATAAGTAGCAAGCTTTCCTTTTTTCGTATATGGTTTTACTTGTTCTAACAACTGTTGTAAGTTGTTTGTTTCAATGCACTGCATAGTACCAACGCTCCTATTTCGAATTAACTAAGTTTACTTTTCCCGATATGCTCGGAAATAAATAATAACATGAAAAAGTGGAATGATAAAACGAAAGTTGCATGTTCTATAGAGGGTCTTTTGTTTTGAATATTCTGTAGTAAAAAAGGAGAAATTTCCTTTTATATAACAGTTTGGAAATAGGAGATTTATCCATAAAAAATTCAAAAATAAAAACTACACATCTATACAACTATATGTTATTATGGTTATGTAAATAGAAAGCGTTTTCTAAGGCGTACTTATAATGATAACGATTTCATGAATTTGATAGGGGGAATTAAAATGTTGCAGTTTCTACAACGTATTGGTAAAGCGTTAATGCTTCCAATTGCCGTACTACCAGCAGCAGGATTATTGCTTCGTTTAGGACAAGAAGACGTATTTAATATTCCTGTTATGGCACAGGCCGGTGCAGCAATTTTTGATAATTTAGCACTTATTTTTGCAATTGGTGTTGCAATCGGTTTGTCTGTTGACGGTAGTGGAGCAGCTGGACTTGCCGGAGCAATCGGATATCTTGTTTTACAAAATACAACGAATGCTCTAAGTAAGACGTATTCAGCAGCAGAGTTAAATGATAAATTAAAAAGTGTTCAAGATTTAGTCGGTTCAGTAGATCCAACTAAATTAGCAGATACAATGACAAAGGTTTCAAAAGCAGCGGCGTTAACGCCGAAAATCAATATGGCCATACTCGGTGGTATTATTGCAGGGGTTGTTGCGGGATTACTATACAACAAATTCCATAAGATTAAACTGCCAGAATGGTTAGGGTTCTTTGCAGGAAAACGTTTCGTACCAATCATTACTTCAATCGTAATGTTACTTTTAGGATTAGTATTCGGTCAAATTTGGCCAACAATTCAAAGTGGTATTGATGCAGTAGCACATGGTATCGTAAACTTAGGTTCAATTGGTGCTGGTTTATTCGGATTATTAAACCGTTTATTAATTCCAATCGGTTTACACCACGTAATGAACACATACTTCTGGTTCGTACTTGGTGACTTTACAAATGCGGCTGGCGATATCGTTCATGGTGATATTGCACGCTTCTTTGCAAAAGATCCATCAGCAGGTATGTTTATGACTGGTTTCTTCCCGATCATGATGTTCGGTTTACCAGCAGCATGTTTCGCAATGATTGCAGCTGCTAAACCAGAAAAACGTAAAATGGTTACAGGTATGTTAGGTGGTCTAGCATTAACTTCATTCTTAACTGGTATTACAGAGCCAATTGAATTCTCATTCATGTTCTTATCACCAGTATTATATGGTATTCATGCTGTATTAACAGGTCTGTCTCTATTCATTACAACAACACTTGGCATACACGATGGTTTCTCATTTAGTGCTGGGGCAATCGATTACTTCTTAAACTTCGGTATTGCAACAAAACCAGTATTATTAGCAGGAATTGGTTTAATTTACGCAGCAATTTACTTTGTAGTATTCTACTTCTTAATTAAGAAGTTCGACCTAAAAACTCCTGGTCGTGAAGATGAAGAGGAAGAGGAAGTAGCTGAAGGTGAAGAAGCTCCAGTTGCAGGTTCAATTGGTGAAACTTACGTAGCAGCTTTAGGTGGAAAAGAAAACTTAACAGTTATTGATAACTGTGCAACACGTCTACGCTTACAAGTGAAAGATGCTGGTCAAGTAAACGAAGCAGCATTAAAACGTGCTGGTGCAAAAGGTGTTATGAAATTAAGTAACACGAGTGTCCAAGTTATCGTAGGTACAAATGTTGAATCTGTTGCCGATGATATGAAAAAACACGTATAAATAATTAGATAAGAGGATATCCAAAAAAATTGATAACATCAGTTTTTTAGAGGGTATCCTCTTTTTTTATATTAAAAATTTAACGGGAATCTTACTTTTGTAAATTTTCTTTTTCTTTTTTGTGCATATAGGTTGGTAATATGTGCAGTGCGTGATAAAGTAGGGATGACATCGAATGGAATGTCGAAAATCTATGAAAAAGATTCGGAATGAATCTTGTGTAGTGGAATTAAATTATCGGTAAATAAGGGGAAAAAAGCAATCATGGATCACGAAAAAAATAATGCGAATGGGAAATCACGTCGGCCAATTGTATACATAAAAAGAACAATCATTCTCGTTTTACTATTTTCACTTGTATATTTCATGTATACAAAAATTGTTGCGCATAATAAGAAAGAAGAAACTTTAAAAGCAGCAGCAGAAATGAAGAAACAAGAAGAGCTAAAAAAGAAAGAAGAAAAAAAGAAGCAAGAAGCAAAAAAACAAAAAGAGCAGGAAGAACAAGTGAAGCAAGCACAAGCTGTGGAAAAGCCTGCTGAGGGACCACCTCAAGAAATTAATGAAAACGCTCAATTAGATCAATATTTGCAAAAAACAGGATTTAGCGGGACAGCGGTTATTGTGAAGAACGGAAAGGTTCTTTTGAATAAAGGATACGGTATGGCGAACAAAGAAAAACAAGTACCGAATAATTCAGAGACAACTTTTTATATTGGTTCTATTTCAAAGGCTTTTGTAGCGACTACTATTATGCAATTAAAAGATCAAAATAAGTTACATGTAGAGGATACGATTGCGAAGTATATTCCAGATTTCCCTCAAGGTAATGGTATTCAGTTAAAACATTTACTAACACATACATCAGGAATTCCAGAGTATGAGCAGGGAACAGAGGATATCTCTCATGAAGAATTGATAAAACGAATAGGAAAGCAAAAGCGTATTGGAAGTCCAGGAGAGAAATGGAAGTATTCCGATTCTAACTATTCAATACTCGCCTATATTGCTGAGAAGGTAAGCGGACAACCGTTAGAAGAGTATATTAAACAACATATTTTTGCTACTGCTGGTATGAAACATTCTGGTTTTGGTAGAGAGCTAGAACAAACAAGATTTCCATCGACAGGTTATAAAATAGTAAATAACAATATGACAACACCTAATATTCCAAGTATGTCACAACTTTATGGTTGTGGTGATATATATACAAGTGCCCATGATTTATATTTATTTAATGAAGCGCTCTTCTCTGGAAAGTTGATTTCAAAAGAAAGCTACAATCAAATGTTTACAGGTGGAAAAAAAGATTACGGGTTTGGATGGTATGTAGACCCGGGAAGTTACTCGAACCACGGTGTAATGCCAGGCTGGAACTGTTTAAATGGATTTAGTAAAAATGGAAGTGTATATGTCGTTTTATTATCTAACATTCAAAACAATATTAAATCCTTTGGTAAAGTGAATAATGACATTTATACGATGTTACGAAATATTGAAGTGTAAGAGATTATCCTATTGGATAGTCTTTTTTTATTGAGGAAGTGTATGTGCAATGGGATAATGAAATAAAGTGAAACTTTAATCAGTTTACAGCTTCTATAAGTGAACAGGCAGCATTACCGAGAGCGGTTTATTATAGTGTCTCTGCGATAGTTACAATTAAAAATTAAGATATAAAAAAAGATAGATTGGATACCATCTATCTTTTTTGTAATTAGAACATATTGTTTCGTTGAAAAATGTATGTCTTACCTATCACAAAAAGAGTCTGCTTTGTATACATTAAGATGTATGGATATATTTTTATAATTTAAAAATAATAGGAGGAGAAGTGTATGTGTTTATTCGGTAAGTATTGGAAAAAGTTATCGAGATTGTTTAATAGACAATTAGATTATTTTTTAGATAATAAGTTATTACCTGCTGTGGAACGACTTTTATTTTCACAAAACTTCGCGAGATTTATTCAAAGAAACTCTAAGCAAGCTACGGAAGAATTTATTGAATCAAGTAGATTTCAATCTATTATTTGTAACATTTTAAAAGAATGTAATACATCACCTTTTAAAGAAATTGCAGAGCAGTATTTGGGTAAAAACGTAGAAATTACGGTGACAGTTGGACAGTTAACAGGTGTGATTGTAGCAGTTGGTGATGATTTCTTAACACTGCAAGAAGGAATAGGAACAGAAGTTTTATTGCCATTTACAAGTATTATATCAATTAAAGAAGCGTAAGAAAGGAGACTTATATATGTTATTTACTGAAGAATTACGTAATCATGTTGGTGAGCTAGTGCAAGTTGTGACAGCGGCCGAAATTGTTGCAGGTATTCTGTTATCTGTGACAGACGGGGCAGTAAGTGTTCGTACTTCTCCTTCTTATGGACCACCGGAAGATGTAGTTGTACGTATTCCTATCATTTCTTATGTTCGCTTGGAAGGGTAAGCGTGGTACAAGTATGAGGGTATCAGTTATTATTCCAGCGCATAATGAAGCGAGTACTTTATCACAAGTTTTAGTAGAAGTGGAGAAATTGAAACCATATGAAATTATCGTAGTAGATAATGGATCGACAGACGGAACAAAAGAAATAGCCTTACAACATCATTGCCATGTCATTTATTATAAATATTCTCTTGGTAATGATGTTGGACGGGCAATTGGTGCAAGAGAAGCGAAAGGCGACATTGTTTTGTTTTTAGACGGTGATATCGTCATTGATAATAAAGAGCTACAACGTTTTATAAAAGGCATTCAGCAAGGTCACCAAATTGTTGTGAATAATTTAACATGGTCTGTTTATTTAAAGATGAGACCGCATTATACGACAGTTGGCAAATTTATGTTGAATCGTTATTTGAATAAAAAAGAGCTTGTTGTTGGATCTTTAATCGCAATTCCGCATGCAATGAGTAGGGAAGTTATTCAAAAGTTTGGTTGGTGGAATTTAGCGGATCCAGCATTATTTCAAGCGATAGCGATGTCTAGAGGAGTAGATATTGTTGATATGGCTTCTGTCGATGTCATTCATACAAATAAAGTGCGTCCCGTTCATACTGGTACATCACCTGGCTCTCCTTATCCGAAAGCGACTAGTCGTATTATGGGGGATCATTTACGTGCTTTGCAATACGTAATCGAAATATATGGTAAGCGTGGTGGCTTTTCGGAAGGAAATAGGGATAGAGCATTTATAGGAAAGTATAAACCAGTTTTATTACAAAAGAAAAAAGCGAAATATAGTGCGATTATCCCAGTATCAGAAGAAAAGACGACTATAAGATCTGTTATACAAGAAGTGAAAAAATCAGGTGTAGATGAAATTATAGTTGTTGCGAATGGAGCGGACGTTGAGACAATTAAACAAGCGAAGCTAGAGAATGTCATTGTTATTGAATTTGAGGAAGCGCTTGGACATAATGTAGCCCGAGCGATAGGAGCTATGCATGCTACGGCCGATATTTGTTTATTTGTCGATGGTGATTTTGTTATTCCAGGAAAAAAACTAATTCCATTTTTACATGCTATTGAAGATGGAAATGATGTGGCATTAAATGATTTACAGTGTTTATTAGATATGTTTCATCCGGCAGACCCAATTAGCATGGGAAAATATTTTGTGAATTTAGTAGCGAAACGACCAGATTTATGGAATAACTCATTAACGGCAGTACCACATGCTATGCATAAAAAAGTAATAGAGAAAATCGGATATGATTCTCTTATCATTCCGCCACTCGCTCAAATGAAAGCTATTTTGGAGGGATTCTCTATTACAGCGGTAGAATTTGTAGATGTTATAAAAACAAATCGAGTACGCCCAGAGCAACATGGATTTGTAAATGGGCGTATTCCAGCATTTGATCGTATTTTCGGTGATCAACTCGAGGCGATTGCATATTTATTGCAATCCACAGACGAGCGCGGGAGTTTTACAGATGGAGAGCGGGATAGAAATATCATTCAACAATTGAGAAAGGAAGAAGAGAATACAGATGAATGTTAGTAGTACAGTTGCCATTATCGGATTAGGATATGTTGGTCTTCCTTTGGCAGTTCATTTTGCAGAGAGAGGACATACAGTACTTGGATTAGATAAAGATACTAGAAAAATAGAATCAATTATACAGGGAGAAAGTTATATTCCAGATGTTTCTTCTAAATTGTTACAAAGTTTATTGACTAGAAAAAAATTAATAGTAAATACACCGGATCAAGGTATTGCTGATTTTCAAAATAGTGATTACGTTATTGTCACTGTCCCAACCCCAATTAATGAACAAAGAGAACCAGACTTAAGTGCCCTCATTTCAGCTTCGCATTATATACAACAAAACCTTCAAAAAGGACAAACCTTCATTTTTGAAAGTTCCACATATCCAGGTACGCTCGAGGAAGTTATTATTCCGATTATTTCTCAAACAGGAAAAAAGGTAGGAGAAGATTTCTATATTGGATATTCTCCTGAGAGAATTGATCCAGCTAATAGTCAATATTCAGTTCAAACGATTCCAAAAGTCATTAGTGGACAAACAGAAATGTGTAAACAAAAAGTACAGGCTTTGTATAGCACTATATTTGATGTAGTTGTTCCAGTTAGCTCCCCAAAAGTAGCAGAAATGTGTAAGCTATTTGAAAATATTCAGCGCTTAGTCAATATTTCATTAGTAAATGAGTTAAATATACTATGTGAAAGTTTAGGAATTGATTTTTATGAGGCACTTGAAGCGGCATCTACAAAACCGTTTGGATTTACGCCGTATTGGCCAGGACCAGGGATAGGGGGACACTGTATTCCGGTAGATCCTTTATATTTCCAGTGGAGAATAAAAAAGAATGGAGCAATTAGTCAATTAATTGAGGCGGCACATGTAATTAATGAGGAAATGCCAGAGAAAGTGGTCCGGAAAGTAAAAGGTGTGGTGCAATCACCTGCAACGGTTTTAATTGTAGGGATTGCATATAAAAAAGATGTAAATGACTTAAGAGAATCACCAGCGTTACCAATTATTGAATTGTTAATAAAAGAAGGATATGAGATAGCGTATCACGATCCATATATTTCTTCTGCAAAATTTGGAGATAAGGTGTATCAATCTGTTTCTTTGGATGAACAAGTCGTTAAACAAGCGGATTGTATTTTAATTTTAACAGATCACTCTAATATCGATTGGAAGATTTTTAAAGGGATAAAGCAAGTCGTAGATACACGTGGAATTATAAAGAAGGTGAGTGTATGAGTAAGAAATGTTTAATTACAGGTGGAGCAGGATTTATTGGATCACATTTAGCTGAAGAGCTGGTGAAAAGAGGTTATGATGTCACCGTCGTTGATAATTTCTATAAAGGGAAAAATAAATATCATGATGAGTTAATGAAAGAAATTCGGGTTATTCCAATAAGTGTTTTAGATCGAAATTCTATTTATGAATTAGTGAATCAACATGATGTAGTGTTTCATTTAGCAGCAATTTTAGGTGTGAAAACGACAATGGAAAAGAGCATAGAGCTTATTGAAACGAATTTTGATGGAACGAGAAACATTTTACAAGCAGCGCTAAAAGGAAAGAAGAAAGTTGTTTTTGCGTCTACTTCAGAAGTATATGGTAAGGCAAAGCCACCCTTTTCTGAAGTAGGAGATCGATTATACGGTGCAACTTCTAAAATACGTTGGAGTTATGCAGTTTGTAAAACGTTAGAAGAAACATTATGTTTAGGATACGGTTTAGAAGGCTTACCTGTAACGATTGTTCGTTATTTTAATATTTATGGTCCAAGAGCGAAAGATGGTCCGTATGCAGGGGTAATCCCGCGATTTATCCGCGCAGCACTGCAAGGAGAAGACATTCTCGTATATGGAGATGGAAAACAGACACGTTGTTTTACGTATGTAAGTGATGCAGTAGAGGCAACGATTCGAGCAATGGATGAGAAGGTAAATGGTGAGATTATTAATATAGGTTCTGAGAATGAAAAGAGTATAAAAGAAGTAGCAGAAGTAATTAAAAAGCTAACGAAATCTTCTTCAAAGATTGTTCAAGTTCCTTTCGAAGAGGTATATCCACATGGCTTTGAAGAAATTCCAAATAGAAGACCAGATGTAACGAAATTAAGAGAACTTGTTCAATTTCAAGCGAAAGTAACGTGGGAACAAGGGTTGAAAGAAACTATTAAATGGTTTCGTGAAGAAAACAATGGCTAAGTCACTATCGATTATTATACCTGTATGTAATGAAGCGGATACGATTTCAGACGTTATTCATTCGGCAAAAGGATTAAATCCAGTAGAGATTATTGTAGTAGCAAACGGTTGTAATGATGGAACAGAAGAGGTTGCTGATCGTTTAGGGTGTAAAGTAATCAAGTATACAGAGCTACTGGGGAATGATGTTGGCCGTGCAGTTGGCGCAAAACACGCGATAGGTGACGTATTACTATTTATAGATGGAGATTTTGCTATTCAAACTTCAAAGTTACAATTATTCCTAAATCCAATTTTACATGATCAGGCCGACATCGTTTTAAATAATTTGGATGCGTTATTTTTAAAGAAACAAAAACCGCACTCAGTGACAGTATGGCGCCAAATATTAAATGCAATGCTAGAGCGTGAAGAGTTAAAGATTGATTCTTTATTATCTGTACCTCACGCGTTGACGAAAGAAGTTGTTCAAAGCATTGGGTATGAATGTTTTGTTAATCCTATTGTCGCTCATTTACGCCTTATTCAAAGCAAATGGAGAATTAGTCGACATTGTGCAATTGACGTTATTACACCAAATAAATTTCGGCCGACCGAGCATGCTGCGTATGGCACGGGTCTTTCTCATTCTGAAAAAAGGATGATAGGTGACCATATAGAAGCTGTAGCGGAGCGAATAGTAGGTAGCGATGAACGCGGAGGGTATTATGATGGAAATAGGAAAAGAGATAGTGTCTATCATACTTTAGATTTTAAAGATTTTTATCAAGGATGGGGCGTTACATCGAATTTGTATAAGGGAAAGCAATTATCGGTCATTATTCCTGTACAAGATGAAGAGAAAACAATTGGAAACGTTATAGAAGAACTTCGTAAAATTGAACCTTTTGAAATTATCGTTGTTGTAAATGGTTCGTCTGATCAAACAGCAACGATTGCAAAAGAAAAGGGAGCAACGACAATTGTATATAAAGAAGCACTCGGAAATGATGTGGGGCGCTCACTTGGAACGTATTTCGCAAAAGGAGAAATTGTGTTATTTATAGACGGCGATTTTGTTATTCCAGCGAGTGAGTTATATCCTTTTGCGAAAGCTATTGCAGATGGAACAGACGTTGCATTAAATGATCTAAATCATTATTTAGATTTAAGAGTACCGCTTCATCTTGTAACTGCATTTAAATATGCATTAAATTTAGCTTGTGATAGAAAAGATCTAGGCGTAGGCTCTCTTATCGCTGTACCGAATGCGTTTAGTCGTAAGTGTTTGAAAGAAATTGGATATAGATCTTTACTGGCACCGTGTGTAGCTCAAGTGAAAGCTATTCTTTCAGGATTTGAAGTTGCATGTGTAAGTCGTGTTGAAGTCGATAAGATGAACCGTATTCGACCCAGTGAACATTTTGCTAAAATAGGTCATCCACCAGCTGTACTTCGAATTATTGGTGATCATATAGAAGGGTTAGAGCAATTAATTGTATTAACAGGCAGTCGTGGTGGATTCCATGATGGAAATAGAAAAAGAGATATTTTATCCGACTTTAATGGGCAGTAAGACCCCCACTGATTAAAGTTTCATTTTATAGGTAACAAAAAAGTGTACAACATATGTACACTTTTTTGTTCTGCTATAAAAACTATAACAGATTAGGAGATAAGAGTATTACAGCTCTACAATGGGTATTGTTCTTATATTACAAAATAGGACTCGTATATAAGAATACCAAAAAAATACAATTAAGGAAAGGGTTAATTTTAAAGACTTTCAAATGAAGTTAACACTATGTATATAGTAGTTTGCTCAATATTTCACAAACATGTCACAACTATTTCGTTCACTTTCGTAAAAAAGTAGTATTCTAAGTGTGTAAGCTGTTATATAAAAAATCTTAGTCCTGTACTAATCAAAAATGGAGGAGATTAGGATGACTCAAGTATTAGAAAATGTTAAAAACGCATGGGAAAACTTTAAAGGTGAAAAATGGAAAGCAGAGATTGATGTTCGCGATTTCATTTTAAATAATGTAAACGTTTACGAGGGAGACGAATCTTTCTTAGCGGGAGCAACTGAAGCAACGAAACAACTTTGGGATCAAGTAATGGATTTAACAACGAAAGAACGTGAAAACGGTGGCGTTCTTGATATGGATACAAAAATTGTTTCTTCTATTACATCACATGAACCAGGATATTTAAATAAAGAGACTGAAAAAGTAGTCGGTTTCCAAACTGATAAACCATTTAAACGTTCTTTACAACCATACGGTGGTATTCGTATGGCGGAACAAGCTTGTGAATCTTATGGATACGAAATGGATAAAGAGCTTAGTCGTATTTTCAGAGATTGGAGAAAAACTCATAACCAAGGTGTATTTGATGCTTATACACCAGAAATGAGAGCTGCTCGTAAATCAGGTGTTATTACTGGTCTTCCAGATGCATACGGACGTGGACGTATTATTGGTGACTACCGCCGCGTAGCATTATATGGAGTAGATCATTTAATTGAAGCGAAGAAAGTAGATTTAAATTTAACTGGCGGTGTAATGAGTGAAGATACAATGCGTTTACGCGAAGAGTTATCTGAGCAAATACGTGCACTTCAAGAGTTAAAACAAATGGCTGCTTCTCATGGCTTTGATATTTCTAAGCCAGCAACAACTGCTCAAGAAGCATTCCAATGGTTATACTTCGCATATCTTGCAGCAATTAAAGAGCAAAACGGAGCTGCAATGAGTCTTGGACGTACTTCTACATTCTTAGATATTTATATTGAAAGAGATTTAGCAAATGGTACTTTAACAGAAGAAGACGTACAAGAAATTGTGGATCACTTCATTATGAAATTACGTCTTGTGAAATTTGCAAGAACACCTGATTATAATGAATTATTCTCTGGTGACCCAACTTGGGTAACTGAGTCTATCGGCGGTATGGCATTAGATGGCCGTCCATTAGTAACAAAGAACTCATTCCGTTTCTTGCATACACTAGATAATTTAGGACCAGCTCCAGAACCAAACTTAACAGTTCTTTGGTCTAAACAATTACCACAGAACTTTAAAAACTACTGTGCGAAAATGTCTATTAAAACATCAGCAATTCAATATGAAAATGATGACATTATGCGTGCTGACTACGGCGATGATTACGGAATTGCTTGTTGTGTATCTGCAATGAGAATTGGTAAACAAATGCAGTTCTTCGGCGCACGTGCAAACTTAGCAAAAGCATTACTATATGCGATTAACGGTGGTAAAGATGAAAAATCTAAAGCACAAGTTGGTCCTGAGTACGCACCGATTACTTCTGAAGTATTAGATTATGAAGAAGTTATGCATAAGTTTGATATGACAATGGAATGGTTAGCGGGTCTATATTTAAACACATTAAATGTTATTCACTACATGCACGATAAATATAGCTACGAGCGTATTGAGATGGCACTTCATGATACAAATGTTCTTCGTACAATGGCAACAGGTATCGCAGGTCTATCTGTAGTAGCAGACTCTTTAAGTGCAATTAAATACGCAAAAGTAAAACCAATTCGCGATGAAAACGGAATTGCAGTTGACTTTGAAATCGAAGGAGATTTCCCTAAATACGGTAACAATGATGACCGTGTAGATGAAATTGCTGTAAATCTTGTGAAAACATTTATGAATAAACTTCGTAAACACAAAACATATAGAAATTCTGTTCATACAATGTCAATCTTAACAATCACATCTAACGTTGTATACGGTAAGAAAACTGGTAACACTCCAGATGGTCGCCGTACTGGAGAACCATTTGCACCAGGTGCGAACCCAATGCATGGACGTGATACAAAAGGTGCGTTAGCTTCATTATTATCTGTAGCTAAATTACCATATGAAGATGCACAAGATGGCATTTCTAATACATTCTCTATTATTCCAAAAGCACTTGGTAAAGAGGATGAAGTACAAGTACGTAACTTAGTATCAATGCTTGATGGTTATGCAGTAAAAGAAGGACATCACTTAAATATTAACGTATTTAACCGTGAAACATTAATGGATGCAATGGAACATCCTGAGAAATATCCACAATTAACAATTCGCGTATCTGGTTACGCTGTAAACTTTATTAAATTAACTCGTGAACAACAAATCGATGTAATTAACCGTACAATGCATGAAAGCATGTAAATGAAAAAAGTGTCCCTCTGCATTTTATAAATAGCAGAGGGAGGCTGTTTCAATAAAGGAGGAAGTAACATGGTAAAAGGAAGAATTCATTCTGTAGAGTCTTGTGGTACTGTTGATGGCCCAGGAATTCGTTATGTCATATTTACACAAGGGTGTTTATTACGTTGTCAATATTGTCATAATGCTGATACGTGGGAGATCGGTAAAGGAAAAGAAATAACAGTCGAAGAAGTAATGCAGGATGTGACATGTTACCTTCCTTTTATTGAAGCTTCCGGAGGCGGTATAACAGTTAGTGGTGGGGAACCATTATTACAACTAGATTTCTTAATTGAATTATTTAAGAAATGTAAGGAAATTGGAATTCATACAACAATTGATTCTTCAGGTGGTTGTTATTCTGAAGAACCAGAATTCCAAAATAAGCTAGATATTTTAATGGAGTACACAGATTTAGTTTTATTGGATTTGAAACATATTGATTCAAAGAAACATCGTAAATTAACAGGAAAACCAAATGAACATATTTTACAATTTGCTCGTTATTTATCGGATAAAAATAAACCGATTTGGGTGCGACACGTATTAGTTCCTGGTATTACTGATAATGAAGAGGATCTACAAAAACTATCTAGTTTTATTCAAAGTCTGTCTAATGTTCAGAAAGTTGAAGTGCTACCATACCATAAGCTTGGTGTATATAAATGGGAGGCACTTGGGCATAAGTATCCACTCGCAAATGTAGAACCGCCTACTGAAAAAAATGTAGAAGAAGCAAGACATATTTTACAAGCAGTCTAATCCAAATATTGGGTTAGGCTTTTTGCTTTCTTTACAATAAAACCTAGAGTATATATGGAGAAAAGAGTATACTGAAAATAGAATATCCATATTTTTGTAAGGAATAAGTGGAGAAATTTACATAATTGTAAAGGGAAATCAAAATAGTAAAAAGAATTAAGAAGTAAAAGAGTGAGTATCATGGAATAGAGAACATTTGTAAGTTATTGCGAAAGCTCTTATAGGAAAGTATAATGTAAAGATATGAGCACAGATAGGATTAAGGGGTCAATCTTATATGCTTTGCATATCCACGACAGGTACATAGCTGAAAGTGAAATATTAGAGTCTGTTTATGTAATTTTTAAGGAAAATGTTTTTCCTATTGTCGTATATGCAATATGGAGAAACAATAAGCTAGGAGTGGATTTGTTTGATAAAAAACCCCAAGGTTTTAATATTAACTGCACATTACGGAAACGGTCATGTGCAAGTAGCGAAAACATTAGAACAAACATTTCGCCAAAAAGGAATTAAAGATGTAATTGTATGCGATTTGTTCGGAGAATCACATCCGGTTATAACCGATATTACAAAATATTTATATTTAAAAAGTTATACAATAGGAAAAGAATTGTACCGCTTGTTTTATTATGGCGTAGAAAAAATTTATGATAAAAAAATAGCATCTTGGTATGCTAATTTTGGAAGAAAACGTTTGAAATTACTTTTACAAGCGGAGAAACCGGATATTGTTATTAATACCTTTCCGATTATAGCTGTACCAGAATTAAAAAAGCAAACAGGTATTTCAATTCCTGTGTATAACGTATTAACGGATTTTTGTGTGCACAAAATATGGATTCATCGGGAAGTAGATCGTTATTTTGTAGCAACTGATCACGTAAAAAAAGTTATGGTTGATATTGGTGTGCCTGCGGAGCAAATTGTTGAAACTGGAATTCCGATTCGTAGTAGTTTTGAGTTAAAGATCAATTCAGATATTATATATAATAAATATCAGTTATGTAAGAATAAAAAGATTTTACTAATTGTAGCAGGTGCTCATGGAGTATTAGGAAGTGTAAAAGAACTATGCCAATCATTTATGTCAGTACCTGATTTACAAGTAGTTGTCGTTTGTGGGAAAAATGAAGCGTTAAAACAGGATTTATTAGGGTTACAGGAAAAAAATCCTGATGCATTAAAAGTGTTTGGTTATGTAGAAAATATTGATGAACTATTCCGTGTTACTTCTTGTATGATTACAAAGCCAGGCGGTATTACGTTAAGTGAAGCGGCAGCATTGCAAGTACCTGTCATTTTATATAAGCCTGTTCCAGGACAAGAAAATGAAAATGCGATGTACTTTGAAAGAAAAGGGGCTGCAGTTGTCATTCGTGATGATAGTGAGGTTTTTGCAAAAACAGAGGCGTTATTACAAGATGATATGAAGCTTCTTCAAATGAAAGAAGCGATGAAAAGCATTTATCGCCCAGAGCCAGCTGATCATATTGTGGATACAATTTTGGCAGAAAATCATGTAGAACCGAATCATATACCTATTAAATCACCTGCTCTTGCACAATCATTTACTTAATATGAAACCCTCTTTTGTATGTTTAAAGAGGGTTTTTTATTGTTTTCCAAGATAAAGACTTATCCACATGAAGAGTGCGCTTTCATTAAACAGTAAAGTCGGAATATTAACAACTATATCCACATTATCCACAATTTTTAGAAAAATATCCACAATTCTAACATTTGATGTGCGTTACAACATACAAACTTGTGAAGGGTTTTTGTAATTTATTCACAATTCTATAAATTATGTGGATAACGTTATCCACAGAAAAAATATGTAATGAGAATGAATAATTAGGGGGGAGAACTTCTAATTATTCATTCTCACTTTAAATACTTTTTGAGCGATAACCCGCTGCGCGATCTGCTTTACGAAATTCTCGTTGGTAGAGAACTTCTTGTGTACTAGATAATGCGTTTTTTGCTTTGTCACGTTTCTTTTTATCCATTACAAATCACCTCGTGTCCTAAATTTACTATATATCGTTTCCAGAGACATGGGGTGATATACGTATATATCAAAATGTTAATGGTTAATTATTATTTCTGAAAATTTAGATTACGCTTCTTTTAAGTGATGAGAATCTTGGAACGTTGTATCTCGCATTGTAGCAAGTGTATATTGATCTTTTGGAATTTCATATAAGTTATATACTTCTTCATTCGCGTTAATTTCATCATAAACGGATTTTCTTGTTTCGTTTGCTAGATTTACATATTGTAATTTTTCTGCAGCTTTAATAGAACGAATATTTATTTTGCGAATACGCATAAAGATCGTTTCAATATCTAACTCGTAGAAAAGTTCGCTAAAAAATGAATCTTTTGCCAATTTATTGTAGCCTTTTCCGTGATAAGGTTTGCCAAGCCATGTTCCAAGGAAGCCGGCTTTTTCTTGCACATCAAATAAAGTAATTGTTCCGATAGGGTTACCCCATTCGTCTAAAATTGTGCGTGAAATTAATTCCCCACGCTCTTCAGCTTCAATCGTTTGTTTCGTTAAAAATAAATATTCCTCATAAGAATAAGCCTTTTGACGCACAAAAGGGAAGACAGCTGGATCCACCATTAACTCGTATAGAACGTGGCTGTCGTGTAAGTCGCGTTTTTTCAACATACTAACTCCTCCTCACACGAGGGTAGCATGACGAAAAAACACCCCACCCTCGAAATTTTTATATCAATCTTTAAAAAATTTCGGGGTGGGAATCGAACCCACTAGAACCAGTTTCTAACGCTGGTGGCGCACCATTTGCCTTCCCCATTCATCAATTTGAAAATGATAATCACGACACAAATTGATTATGGTTTCATTCAGTTTATAATCGTATAATACTTTATCTAGTCAAAAAAATAAACTAGTTTTTTTTATTTTTTTTGTAAATTATTTTTCCATCAATCATAGTTAGTACAGGCTTGGCTAAATAATGGAAAGGATGATGGGTCCAGAGCACAAGATCGGCGTCTTTTCCAGTCTCAATGCTTCCAATTCTATCCTCTAAACGTAAATTTCGCGCTGGAAATATAGTGATTCCTTCTAGTGCAGTTTTTTCGTCTAATCCTTCCCTTACTGCGACAGCAGCACAAACATTTAAATATTGAATGGGTGTATAGGGGTGATCTGTTGTGATGGAAACTTCCACTCCATTTTTTGATAATATATGGTAAGTATCCCATGTTTTATTTTTTAGTTCGATTTTAGAACGGCGTGTAAGCGTGGGGCCAACTGAAACCTTCAAATTGTGTTTTGAAAGCTCTTCAACAATAAAGTGTCCTTCTGTACAATGTTCAATACGTAAATCAAGATTGAACTCTGTTGCAAAGCGTAGAGCAGAACTAATATCATCTGCTCGGTGAGCGTGGATACGTACGGGTATTTCACGGCGTAATGCTTTTAAGATAGGAAGCATTCGAAAATCAGCTTCATGCCCGTAGTGCTGTGCTTCATAGAATGATTCCCGAAGTAATCCCATAATTCCCATACGCGTAATGGACTCTTTTGTGCCATTACTATGGACCTTTTTAGGATTTTCTCCAAAGGCAATCTTTAAGCCAGCAGGCTCTTGAATAATCATATGATCAATACAAGTTCCAGCTGTTTTTATTACACAAGTCGTACCACCGATAATGTTTTGACTTCCTGGCATAACGTGAACAGTTGTGATTCCATTTTGTACCGC
The DNA here is from genome assembly GCF_027712065.1 of Bacillus cereus group sp. BcHK124. NCBI lineage: Bacteria > Bacillati > Bacillota > Bacilli > Caryophanales > Bacillaceae > Bacillus > Bacillus cereus group sp. BcHK124. The sequence goes on along the minus strand of NZ_JAQFPJ010000024.1, from coordinate 6,478 downwards.
ATCTTGAAATGCAATATCAAAAGGGTGAATTCCGTCCAAAGAACGGATATGTGGTGTTGAAACTTCAGATGTTTCATTTGCGTCATTGCCAGCCCAACCAGTACCTTCATCATAGAGACCAAGATGGGTATGGACATCAATAAATCCAGGTAAGAGATGAAGAGCACGTGCGTCTATAACTGTCATATCTTGAGTAGGTTGAATGGAAGGCTTGACCTCAGCAATTTTTTCTCCTGTAACGAGTACATCCCCTTGAAATTTTTGGGATGTAATAGGATAGACAATGGCTTGTTTGAGCAATATTTTCATAGGTACCTCATTTCTGTTACTTTATAATGTTAATGGAATGTAAAGGAAAGTAACTGAAAGATTATTTGTGTAATAATGCTCCGGATGCTAGAAAATGAAAGTTTTGAAAGGGCCTCCTGTAAAACTGTGTTTTAGAAGTACTACATTGTATGCGAAAGTATATTTTGTAATGCATGGTCTATTGACGGAAATGTGTATTGATATCCATGCTCAATTGCTTTACTAGGCAATACATGTTGCCCTTCTAGTACAAGTATGCTCATTTCACCAAGTAAAGCGTGAAGCATAAATGAAGGGACAGGTAACCAATGAGGTTTTTTTATTATAGTTGCAATGATTTCTCCAAATTCCTTCATTCTTATAGGCTCGGGAGCTGTAATGTTAAGAGGTCCATCAATTTCTTCTTTGTGTATGATGAAATCAATCATGCAAGCGACATCATCTATATGAATCCATGATAACCATTGGTTTCCAGACCCGACTGTACCTCCGATATAAAATTGATAGGGAAGTAGCATCTTTGGAAGAGCTCCTCCGTCTGGCCCTAAGACGACTCCGAATCTTGCGTAGATTGTTCGTATTCCGAGAGAACGTGCTTTAGATGCTTCTTGTTCCCATGAATATACTGTATTTGCTAAAAAGTCATTTCCAGGAGTCACATGCTGTTCTGTAAAAGACTCAGTTTCAGACGTTCCGTAGTATCCAATTGCGCTTGCGTTAATAAATGTGTGTGGTTTTGTAGGGAGTGCCTGCAATTGTTTAATGAGTCCTTTTGTTGTTTGAATTCTACTGTTTAAAATGACTTTCTTTTGTTTCTTTGTCCATCTACTATTAATAGACTCTCCAGCTAGATTAATAACTACATCAATAGAAGAGAGGGGGAAGGTTCGTAAATCTGGTGTCCATTGTACATACTGAAGGTTAGGATCGGAAGTTTCAGCAGTTTTTTTTCGCGAGAGAATGTAAACAGTATATCCTTTTTGAATAAAAAAAGTAGAAAGGTATTTACCGATAAAACCGGTACCACCAGAAATTGCGATTTTCACAATTATTTCCTCCTCATTATATATATTCTTGAAAAGCAAAAACGTTCCTTGACTATGTTAAAATAATAGAGAGGTGAGAGTATGGCTGTCATTACAAAAATAGAAGTGCAAAAACGATCGAAAGAACGGTTTAATATTTATATCGATAAAGGTCAAGGTGAAGAATACGGATTTAGTGTGAATGAAGTAATCTTAATAAAACACGGATTACAAAAGGGCTTAGAAATTGATGAAATAGCGTTAGGAAATATTTTGTACAATGAAGAGGTACAAAAAGCATATTTACAAGCAATTTCCTATTTATCCTATCAAATGAGAACGAAACTAGAAATAGAAGATTTTTTACGAAAAAAAGAAGTGGGACAAGCCATCATCTCTGAAGTCGTTTCGAAATTATTACATGACCGATATATTAATGATAAAGAGTATGCTATTTTATATACGAGAACACAAAGTAATGTGAATCGAAAAGGTCCAACGGTTATTAAAAGAGAGCTGTTAAATAAAGGTGTTCAGGATCTAATTATTACGCATAGTTTACAAGAATATCCGAAGGAAAAGCAAATTGAGAATGCTTTAATTCTTATAGAAAAGAAAAAGAAATCTTATCAAAAGCATTCCTTTTTACAAATGAAGCTAAAGTTAGACGAAATGCTTGTTCGTAAAGGATATTCTAGAGATGTGATTCAAATTTGTTTGGAAGAATTGAAAGACGAAAAAGATGACGAAAAGCAACAAGAAGCGTTACACTATCATGGGAATAAATATTATGAGAAATATAAGAAGTATGATGGATGGACATTTGAAAATAAGATGAAACAAGCGTTATATCGTAAAGGATTCTCTATTGATGAGATAGAGATATTTTTACAAATGAAACGCGAAGAGGGATGAGGGAACAAAATGAATATGCCAAAACGCTACAGTGAAATGACACCATATGAGCTAAGGGAAGAAATTGGGGTTTTGAAAGAGCAAGCGATAAAAGCTGAGCAACTTGGAATTGTAAATGAGTTCGATGTATTAATGCGAAAGATAGCAATGGCTCGCGCTTATATGACTGACATAAACAAATTCCATATCGGTGAGACATATGAATTAGTAGAAGAACCTGGTATATTATTTGAAATTACGTATTTCAATGGGGTATTTGCTTGGGGACATAAGCAAAATGATAATGAAGAGATTGGAATACCGATTTCTTTATTGCAAGAAAAATAAAAACCAGAGAGCGAATATCTCTCTGGTTTTCATCTTTGGTAGGCGTTACAGGAGATAGGAGATTCTAAAATTGGCGTTTTTTACATTCATTCGCCAATATAATGAGAGACTGGGTTTGTTGCGTCTGTCCGTTAACTTGCGCTTTTGCATGTTTCGGACGAGTCCACGTATGGTTAAATAATTCAGAACGACTATCTAAGCGATCACGGTAGCTCATCTTTATCACCTCGTGTAGGAAGTTAAGTTACTTTGTTACTACTCTTCCTGCTGATTTGCAGCACGCATACGTTCTTGTGGGTGCGTGTTAATTGTGCCGTTAGGTCGTTTCGAAGCGAAGCGTGATTTCGCTTTCGGTTGACCGTCGATTTTGCTGTTGTTTTTTGACTCAGACCAAAATTCGGCTTGTTTACCCATTGCGAACGCCCTCCTCATCATCAGTTGATACCTCTTGAAGAAGTATCAATTATAGAATGTGCAAAATAGAAGAAACTATCCTTTAGAAATGAAGGGATAATTAGGTAAAGGAGACTAGAACATGAATGATATTTATGAAGCATTAACGAAAGAACTATTAGACAAAAATGACAAGCTTTCTTACGCGCAAGCTCGTGCGTGGGTTGAATTACTATGGGAAGATTTTCAAACGACTTATGCGAAATCAGGTCGTTATCAAGGAGAAGAAATGACCGAACAAGTGGTGCGATCATGGATTAATAATCATGGAGGACGCCTTCATGAAATGCGTACAAATAATCCGAAATATAGCCATCTAATCAATCAAGAAGATCATTTGAAACATTAAAAAAAGCGACTGAAGTCGCTTTTTTTAATGTGGAAGTAACTCAAGTTTTTTTCGAAGTTTTTCTTCACTAAAAATCCATCCTGTATAGGAACTAATAATATTTAAATTATGATCGAGTTGAACGATCGCAACGAATGGATAATAGTCTTTACTGCGATATCGCAAATCAATGAATCGAACTTCATAATAATGATCATAATCGAAAATGTCCCAGCGATATACAGGGGAGAAAGATAAAAATGCTGAGATGTTTTCATCTTGTTTAGCTGCGTGCATAATAGCATTATCTGGGAACGGTACCCGATCGAACTTATCATAAATCATGATGTTACCGCGATGCCATCTAGCAACGTAGTAATAATCGGTTGTAACGACTGCTAAATGATAATGATAAAATCGATAAGAAGGAGAAATGATTATCTTCTCAACATTTTTGAAACGTTTTTGTACAACGCTTCTTATATTTCTATGCATCATAATCCGTCCGATGTAGTAAACAATCATTAATATATACGCAGCTAAGGCAGTATATCCTTTATGGGAACCTACGAGCATACAAGCAATTGCGAGTATATGGATAAAGAAAATGACGGTATCAAATGTATTAATGATGCCGAGCGCTATCCATTTTTTTGTGAAGGGCCGTAATGCTTGTGTACCGTAGGCATTAAAAATATCTACAAAGACATGAAGAAAGACGGCAATAAAGGACCAAAGTAGTAGATGCAAATATGGAGCGTCTGAAAAGAAGGCGAAAGAGATGCCACTTATAAGGAAAGACCAAAGAATCACTGCAGGAATGGAATGAGTAATCCCACGATGATTTCTTATATATTTAGCGTTATTACGCAATTTTAAAACTGTATCGATGTCAGGAATATTGGAGCCGGCAATTGTAGCAAGCATAACTGCTTGTGGCCCAATATCACTTTGTGCTATGGCTGGATCTAACGTGGCCAAACTGCCTAGAGTAACGCCCATAACAAGGTGAGTGGCTGTGTCCATAGAAATCCACCTCCGTTTTTTATTAATGTAACTCTTTTTATTCGATACCTCAAGTCCTTTGCCTTCTATTTCCTATGTCATCTTACTTAAATTTTTTCCTAAAATCTTTATAATAGTACTTATATGCAAAAAAATGAGGGGGACCAAGTTTGACACTTGAAATATTAAATAATTTTAACATAGAGCAGTTTCAAAATGATTTAATTGGTTGGTTTGAAAAAGAGCAACGCGACTTACCGTGGCGTAAAAATAAAGATCCATACCGTGTTTGGGTTTCGGAAATTATGTTGCAGCAAACTAGGGTAGAAGCTGTAAAACCATATTACGCAAATTTCATGGGGAAGTTTCCTACTCTAGAAGCTTTGGCAAATGCTGATGATGAAGAAGTGTTAAAAGCATGGGAAGGTTTAGGGTATTATTCTAGAGCGCGAAATTTACATGCAGCCGTAAAAGAAGTAAAAGAAGTATATGGCGGGATTGTGCCAAGTGATGTAAAGAAGATTGAGAAATTAAAGGGAGTCGGTCCCTATACAAAAGGTGCTATTTTAAGTATCGCATATGGTATACCAGAGCCGGCAGTTGACGGAAATGTTATGCGTGTATTATCTCGCATTTTATCAGTATGGGATGACATTGCAAAACCGAAAACGAGAAAAGTGTTTGAAGAGATTGTGCGTGAAATTATTTCGGCTGAAAATCCATCTTATTTTAATCAAGGTTTGATGGAATTAGGAGCACTGATTTGTATTCCTAAAAATCCAGCATGCTTACTTTGTCCTGTACGTGAGCATTGCAGGGGATATGCTGAAGGTGTTCAAAAGGAATTACCAGTAAAAAGTAAAGCGAAAGCCCCTACGATGGTACCGATTGTTGCAGGAGTACTTCAAACAGAAGATGGTCGTTACGTCATTAATAAACGTCCAAGTACCGGTTTATTAGCCAATATGTGGGAGTTTCCGAATATTGAACTTGGCGAAGGGATTCGTAATCAGAAGGAACAGCTTATAGATTATATGAAAGAAAAATTTGAGCTTTCGATTTCTATTGAAGAATACGCAATGAATGTACAACATACTTTTACACATCGCACTTGGGATATATTCGTATTTTACGGAAAAGTAACTGGCGACATTGTTGAAACAGATACATTGAAAATTGTATCGAAAGAAGCATTTGAGCAATTACCTTTCTCTAAATCGCATCGTACGATTTATGAGAGTTGTGTTGAGAAAATTACAATGCAATAAAGTGAAACTTTAATCAGTGGGGGTTTTCTTCATCCCCCACTGATTATTAGCCGTCACCAATCGGACTTTAATGGGCAGCCCGCCCCCCCACCTAACTTCTTTGCTTTCGCTGCATTTTGAGGTGGGGGTCTTACTGTCCATTAAAGCGGGATAAACAAAAAAGTGTTCCCTAGATTGGGAACACTTTTTTAATCGTAAGAAATTTTTGTCCCATGAGTCCAACTAGCATCACCCTCTTGTAAGCCACCTCTTGATTCAATTTCTATTACAATTTCTTTGTAGATACTTTGACCTTCTGTATTTAAATACGGCAGAATCTGTTGTAATGAATGATGAAAATAAGCTAATTCATCTTCTTTCCACTCATTTTTTGAAATCATCGTTAGTTCAGTCATATCGCGTCCTATATACATATTTCCACCTCCATTTTCTATAGTTTGAATGAGTGACAAGAGATATATACGGAGATTAAAAAAAGAAAATCACGGATAGCTTCTAAGTGAATTGGTTACATTATTGGTTGTGGAGGTGAGAAAGATGAGTAAAAAACAACAAGGTTATAACAAGGCAACTTCTGGTGCTAGCATTCAAAGTACAAATGCTAGTTATGGTACAGAGTTTTCAACTGAAACAGATGTGCAAGCAGTAAAACAAGCAAACGCACAATCAGAAGCAAAGAAAGCACAAGCTTCTGGTGCACAAAGTGCAAACGCTAGTTATGGTACTGAATTTGCAACTGAAACAGACGTGCATGCTGTGAAAAAACAAAATGCACAATCAGAAGCAAAGAAAGCACAAGCTTCTGGTGCACAAAGTGCAAACGCTAGTTATGGTACTGAATTTGCAAC
>NZ_JAQFPJ010000023.1:0-66329 GCF_027712065.1 Bacillus cereus group sp. BcHK124 | reverse complement strand
TTTTTTGATAAAAATACACAAAAACCCCGAATCATGGGGCTTTTTTTAAGTGTCCATGATTCGGGGTACAGTTCATTCAAATCTTGAGGGTCTTTCTTGTTTCATTTTATTGCTGTCCATACCCTTCAAACTTCTTCGCCAAATTCTCCATCTCATCTTCTGGCAATAACTTAGGCTCTCCGACGCTTTTCGTTTGATAATAAATTTGCGCACAAAACTCAATTTCTTCTGCAACGGTAAATGCCATTTTTATATGATTTGCACCCGCAATTAAACCGTGATTCGCAAGTAAAACAGCACGGCGATCAATCATCCCTTCGAAAGCCGCCTCTGCTAATTGCTTCGTACCAAATGTTTCATACGGTGCACAACGAACATTAGGGCCTGCGAAAGCAATTAAATACGATACTGCGGGCAGTTCCCATCCTAATGATGCAATCGTCTTCGCATAAGGAGAATGTGTATGCACAAGCGCATTTATATCTTCACGCTTTCTATAATAAATAAGGTGCATATCGAGTTCGCTCGATGGTTTTCTCTCTCCCTCTACTACATCGCCATCTAAGTTTAATATAACTACATCTTCAGGCTTCGTTTCATAATAATCTAAACCACTTGGGCTAATGGCAACAAGACCTTGCTCGCGATTGAAAATACTAATATTACCGCCTGTCCCCTTTGTTAAACCGCTAGAAATCATTTTCTTTCCATACGCTACAATTTCTTCTCTCTCTTTTTGTAATAACATATACATCCCCCTCAGTATGAAGCTTATGATGACTGACTTTTTAACTCTATCTACTTATTGAAATAGCTTTTTTAAGTTCTCCGTAAACGGTGCTTTTACAATCCCTTTTTCCGTAATAATCGCTGTTACATTTTCATATGGCGTGACATCAAATGCTGGATTATATACTTTACTTTCTTTCGGAGCAGAATATTGCCCGAAGCGATTGATCACTTCAGAAGCATCTCTTTCCACTGGATTGGTATTAATTGCTCTTCCATCATCTTCTCCCCTTACTTCGCGTAGTGCATTGACTGTTCTTTTAACGTTTCTACAAAGCTTGTACCTGTTTTATATTGATTCGCTCGTAAAATAAATTTCTTTGCAACTTGAAGACAAATACGTTCCGCTCTAGCACGTGCTTCCTCATTCTCAATACAAGTAATGTCTTTTACTTTCGCTAGCCCAACAATACGACGAATTAACTCAAGACCCGTCACCGCAGCTGTATCCTCTAATACAGATTGTAAATAGATTTCGTTAAAGCATTCTTCCTTCGCCATAATCTCTGGCACATGAATATCCCAAGCGTCTAAAAACTTCTTCTTAAATAAATCAATTACCTCTACCATTGTCGATTGTAACCAATCCATCACCTATTTCTTTACACTTTAGCCCCTTTGCATGTTCAAACTTACATAATTTCTCTTTCACATATACAATCACATCGCTAGCTTCCATTAAAAAATACTTCGTGAACTTAGACATGGTTTCCCCTCCACACTAATTGTAAGCGTTTTCTAAAAGCTATAAAAAATAATAGGATTAAATCTTTCATCCTATAATATATGTTCTTCTTTTTGAAATGTATATCTAGGTTTTATTATATCTTGTTAATATCTTGAGTCAATGTTTCTATATCATTGCAATATACTTCCTAATTATATATTTGAGAGGACAAAAATTGTTCAAAAAGATTCTAGTTCATTTTATTTTATTTATCACACAATTCTTTGTAAAATAGAAATACGCAGTTCCTTTTCAAAAAGACAACTTCTAAGAAATATTTCCTTCCTAAGAATTTATACTTACATCATATCTCTAACATACACACTACTCTTTCAAGCACTCATTGAAAATTTATAAACTTAAAATTACCTTTCCATTCCCTGTTATCCTTAATTGAGAATAAATATTAATTAAATTGATATAAAGTTCGTTTATTCGCTTGACAAAATAACCACTTCTATATGATAATTAATATCGAATTAGAATTATTATAGTTAATTAAAAAATATATTTTATGAGCACACTATTTTTTGATGCTCAAAACCAACATTTAGGAGGAATTTTAATATGTTATTAATCGGCACAGAAGTAAAACCGTTTAAAGCTAATGCTTACCATAATGGAGAATTTATCCAAGTTACTGACGAAAGTTTAAAAGGAAAATGGAGTGTAGTTTGTTTCTACCCAGCTGACTTCACATTCGTTTGCCCAACTGAACTTGAAGACTTACAAAACCAATATGCAACTCTTAAAGAGTTAGGCGTTGAAGTATACTCTGTATCTACAGACACTCACTTCACTCACAAAGCATGGCATGATAGCTCAGAAACTATCGGTAAAATCGAGTACATCATGATTGGTGACCCAACTCGCACAATCACTACAAACTTCAACGTTTTAATGGAAGAAGAAGGTCTTGCTGCTCGTGGTACATTCATCATCGATCCAGACGGCGTTATCCAATCTATGGAAATCAATGCTGACGGTATCGGCCGTGACGCAAGCATTCTTGTTAACAAAATTAAAGCAGCTCAATACGTACGTAACAACCCAGGTGAAGTTTGCCCAGCTAAATGGCAAGAGGGTTCTGCAACACTTAAACCAAGCCTTGACCTTGTAGGCAAAATCTAAGGAGTTCGATCAAAATGATACTAGATGCAGATATAAAAACACAACTATCCCAATATCTTCAATTAATGGAGAACGATATTTTACTTAAAGTAAGCGCAGGAGACGATGACGTATCTAAAGATATGTTAGCTCTAGTAGACGAATTAGCTACTATGTCATCTAAGATTACAGTAGAAAAAGTTGAATTAGAGAGAACACCAAGCTTTAGCGTAAACCGCCCTGGTGAAGACACTGGTGTCGTATTCGCTGGTATTCCATTAGGACACGAATTTACTTCATTAGTGTTAGCTTTACTACAAGTAAGTGGACGCGCTCCAAAAGTTGAACAAAAATTAATCGATCAAATTAAAAACATTCAAGGCGAATATCATTTTGAATCTTATATCAGCCTAAGTTGTCATAACTGTCCTGATGTTGTACAAGCTCTTAACGTAATGAGCGTTCTTAACTCTGGTATTACACATACTATGATTGATGGCGCTGCATTCAAAGAGGAAGTAGAAAGTAAAGACATCATGGCAGTGCCAACAGTTTTCCTAAACGGCGAATCTTTCGGAAGCGGTCGTATGACACTTGAAGAAATTTTAGCTAAAATGGGTAACGGTCCAGATGCATCAGAGCTTTCTGATAAAGATCCATACGATGTTCTTGTTGTTGGTGGCGGCCCTGCTGGTGCAAGTGCAGCAATTTATGCAGCACGTAAAGGAATCCGCACTGGTATCGTTGCTGAACGCTTCGGTGGTCAAGTAATGGATACTATGGGTATTGAGAACTTCATCAGCGTAAAACGCACTGAAGGTCCTAAGCTAGTAGCAAGTCTTGAAGAGCACGTTAAAGAATACGACATCGATGTAATGAATCTACAACGTGCGAAACGTTTAGAGAAAAAAGACCTTATTGAAGTGGAGCTTGAAAACGGCGCTATTCTGAAAAGTAAGAGCGTAATCGTTTCAACAGGTGCTCGCTGGCGTAATGTTGGCGTACCAGGTGAAGCTGAGTTCAAAAATAAAGGTGTAGCATACTGCCCACACTGTGACGGTCCATTATTCACTGGAAAAGACGTAGCAGTTATCGGCGGAGGTAACTCTGGTATTGAAGCAGCTATCGACTTAGCAGGTATTGTTAAGCACGTAACTGTTCTTGAATTCATGCCAGAATTAAAAGCTGATGCTGTATTACAAGAACGTCTTAACAGCTTACCAAACGTAACTGTTCTGAAAAACGTTCAAACGAAAGAAATTACTGGTACTGATAAAGTAAACGGTATTTCTTACATTGATCGTGAAACTGAAGAAGTTCATCATATTGAATTACAAGGTGTATTCGTACAAATCGGTCTTGTTCCAAACACAGACTGGTTAGGCGAAACAGTTGAACGCGTTCGCGGTGAAATCGTAACAGACAAGCACGGTGCTACAAACGTACCAGGAGTGTTTGCTGCAGGTGACTGTACAAATAATCCGTACAAACAAATCATCATCTCTATGGGTTCAGGTGCAAACGCAGCTTTAGGTGCATTTGATTACTTAATCCGTAACTAATATAGACGTGAGTAAAAGACGCATTACCAATTAGGTAATGCGTCTTTTTTATTACAATGTATCTACGTAGTCGTCAAAATCCTTCCAACATAGTATTGTATACGGCGACCCTATATCCAATACTACTTTTACATCCTCTGCCACTACTTTGATTCTTTTTAATGTGCTGTCTCTTTTTCCGGCCGGATAAATAGCAATTTTTACAACTTCCTGTTTTCCACCCTCATAAATCTTTATTTTCAATTCTAATTGGTCTATTTCTTCTTTTGAAGGAACCTCTTTTCCTTCCCAATCACACATTTCGAACAGAGGATATCGATCTCCATGCCATTCCTCAACAATCTCAATGACTTTAAGGATAATATAATTCCCCGATACTAATTCATAACTAACAGCATCACCTGCTTTTAAAGAAGTATTAGCTATAAATCTCTTCGGTACTTTTTTCGCTTCTGGCTGCGGAGAATTTAACTGTTCTCTTAATTTATTTAAAACTACTTCACGTTTCTTCTGTAATTTAGGTTCTTCTTCCCAGCGAGCTAAATCTGTACCACTCTCTATTATTTGCAATGCCTCCTGCTTAACATTCTCTTGAAGTCTCCCTAACCTCCATTGTATGGAAGCAAATACTAACCAAAAGGCAATAGTTTCTTCATCATCTAATTCATTCTTGTACTCCTCAATTACAATCCTACTTGCTTCCTCATTTGAATATTCATTTGCTAACAAATCCTTATATAGTAACTTAATATCTTCAGCAATATCGTCTGATAATATTGCTACTCCCCAAGCACCCATACATTAACACTCCAATCTATACACTAAAAACCTCTCATTCCCATTCTTCTCATAAGCCCCAGGCAATCTTACTTCCCTCTTCAGCTCAAACGCAGTCTGATTTTCTAAGAAGAAAATATAGTCCTCAGAAGGATAATATAAAATAATATCCACTTCTCTCCCCGTTTCTTCTACAGAAAGTAAAATGTTATTTACTACGTTCATAAATACTTGTACAGAAAATGGGTTGAAGAAATAAAATCGGTTATCACGTGGATCAATCTCATATTCCTGCGCTAAACAGCATTCAAATCCAATTTTATCTTTACTGTTTCTTACCTTGCGTGCATAACGATCAAGATTATCCAACGCTTCTTTATAAAACTCTTCATTCATTTCAATTCCAATCGCTGAAGCACCGCACTTATGGTGCATATAAAAGTTCAATCGTCCTTTTCCACATCCAAAGTCTACAATCTGGTCGCTACTTCTTATTTCATATTGATTCAATAACTCATCTAATCCGCTATACGGCGTCGGTTCATAACGATGATAATGCATAGACTTGTTAAATCCTTTTTGCTCACCGACTGTTTTTATATTTAAAACTGCATCATAATATTGTTCGTTCATTCAACTTCTCCTATTAAGAAATGGTACTTATTATTATACACCATGTACTGGATGCTCATTTTTCATCGAATTAATAGGTACGTGAAATTATATCGACGATTTTTTCAATATATCGACGTTTCGACAAAGGATATCGACTTAACGACAAGTTCCTACAAAAAACAGGAGCTCCCTAGCCCCTGTCTTCTAACACTTTCAATACAGTTTGTTTTAATATTTCTACCCCATCCATAATACAACTATGATCGAACTTCATATACGGATGGTGTAATCCAGGTTGTAGGTCTGCTCCTAATCCAAGCATGACAGCTTTTAAATGTGGTTTCTTCACTGTGTAGTAATGGAAATCATCGCTTCCTGTCGTATAAAGTGGCCCCGTACATTTATCTTCCCCATACACTTCAAGAATACCTTTACGCATAAATCGCTCAGCTTCTTCTGAAACTTCAGCTCCTGGCGCGAGATCAATCCACTCATATGAAGTTTTCGATCCCATCGATGCAGCTGCTTCTATGACATGCTCTATTTTTTTCTTCAATTCTTCTAATAATGTATTACTCTCCGCTCTGACATCTAAGCTAAAATGCCCGTTACCCGGAATAATATTTAAATTATCACCACCAGCTTGGCACCTCGTCATCTTTACTGAATAGGAACTTTGCGGTGGTAGCCATATGTTTTTCAAACCGATATTAATCATGGAAATAACATCAATTGCATTTATCCCTTGATGTGGGCGTGCTCCATGTGCATCTTCTCCGTGAATCGTACCCTCTAAAAATCCTGCTGCTCCGTGACGAATTGATGGGGCAGCCTGTTTCAAAGATAGTTCTTCAATCGGGCGCAAATGAACACCGAATAGGAAATCCGCATCATCCACAGCACCTTTCTCTACCATTTTTAAAGCGCCATTCCCTTTCTCTTCTGCTGGCTGAAAAATAAATCTAACTGTACCACTTTTCCATCTCATATTCTTTAATTGTAAAATAAGTCCCATTACAATCGTCATATGAGCATCGTGACCACACGAATGATTCGCTTTAAATTCTCCATTCACTTCTTGCCAAAGTGCATCCATATCAGCGCGAATTGCAATAACAGGATTTCCGCTTCCAATTTCAGCAATCACGCCTGGGCAATCATCAAATATTTTATATGAAATTCCTTCTTCTTTTAAAAAGTTAGTAATATACGCTGTCGTTTCATACTCTTTCCAACTCACTTCAGGGTTTTCATGTAAATGCTGAAAAATTTCAGTTAAACGCTCTTGTAGTTCTAATGTTTTCAAAGCTACATTCTCCTTCCCAAATTCCAAAACCATTTAGGTTAATTATACTTATGAAAAACAGATGTTTTTATGAACATATTGAATTTTAAGAAAAAAGTCAATTTTTTATTTTTAAACACTAAAAAGGCTTACTCTACATCTATATTACAAACTAAACAAACAACTAGAATATTACTTATTTTCTGTCTTTTATATTGACGCTTACATATATTTTTAGTTATCATAACCTAATAAACGTCTATTTTACGACAATTCTAAAAATACAAACAAACATACATAACAAGGAGGACCTTTATGAAAAAAGAAATACCTTTTGGTGTAGCCATGATCCCTATTATCATTACAGTTGCAGTTATGATGGTTACAATTGTTGTATTAAAACAAAGCCCTCACGTCCCACTTATTATCGGTACAACCGTTGCTTCCATCGTCGCTTGGCGTTACGGTTACAAATGGAACGACATTGAAGAAGCAATGTATAAAGGAATTCGCCTCGCATTACCCGCTATCGTTATCATTATCCTAGTAGGTTTAACGATCGGTGCTTGGATTGGTGGTGGAATCGTCGCAACAATGATTTATTACGGTTTAAATCTATTAACTCCATCACTATTTTTAGTTTCAATTACAATTATTTGTTCTATTGTTGCATTAGCTATCGGTAGCTCTTGGTCTACAATGGGAACAATTGGTGTTGCAGGAATGGGCATTGGCCTTAGTATGGGAATCCCAGCTCCAATGGTTGCCGGTGCTATCATTTCCGGTTCTTATTTCGGCGATAAAATGTCACCGCTTTCAGACACAACAAACTTAGCCGCAGGATTAACAAATACAGATTTATTCACACATATTCGTCATATGTTATTTACTACAATTCCAGGTTTAATTATTACTCTTATCGTTTATGCGTTCTTAGGAAGAAGCTTCGGCGCTAACAATATTGATGCAAAAAGTATCGAGCAAACGTTACAAGTATTGCAGCAAAACTTTGTTATCTCGCCTTTCCTACTAATCATACCTGTAGTCGTTATGGTGTTAGTTGCTAAAAAAGTTCCTGCTATACCAGCTATTCTCGTAGGTATTATTTTAGGATTTTTATCACAAGTCTTTATTCAAGGTGGTTCTGTCTCATCAGCTGTTGCTGCACTCCAAAGTGGATTTGTCATAGACACTGGCAACAAGCTAGTAGACGAGCTATTTAATCGTGGTGGTTTAAGCTCTATGATGAATACCGTCTCTATGACCATTGTCGCTATGACTTTCGGAGGAGTATTAGAACATACAGGTATTCTTCGCTCCATTGTAAATCAAATTTTAAAATTAGCGACATCAGCAAAAGGACTTATCGCTTCAACTATCGCATCTTGCTTTGCAACAAACCTTACTTGCTCTGAACAATATATCTCGATTGTTGTTCCTTCAAGAATGTACGCGAATGCATACACAGAAAAAGGACTACATTCTAAAAATTTATCCAGAGCATTAGAAGATGGCGGAACATTAACTTCTGTTTTTGTACCTTGGAATACATGCGGTGTATTTATACTCGCAACACTCGGCGTAGGTGCTTTCGAATATGCTCCTTATGCTATATTGAATTTCATCGTACCTATTATCTCGATTATTTACGGTATAACTGGTCTCACAATTACGAAACTATCTGACATTGAAAAAGTGGAACTACTAAAAAAACAAAAAGCTCAATTAGAAGCTTAAAGATAACGGTAAATTCAGTTCGTATATTGCGCGAGGACGCCCTTGTTGATAAGGCATTTCCTCGCCGCAAATATGAACATACCCATAATCAACTAGTTTCTTTAATAACCTTTCAGTTGATCGTCGAGTCACTTGTAAGTATTCAGAAAGATCTGCTGCTGTAAACTTCAATGACGGATGTGATTGACTAAATTGAATAATCTTTGATAAATTTGCTGGGCTAAGTTTCGTTTCCTTCGCTATTTTCATTAGTTCCGGGTTGTCGTTCTTCAAACTTTGTACTCTCTGTTCTTTCGGGAACGGACCAAATAGTTCTTTATCACTTGTTAGTATATAAAAACAGTGGTCTATTGGATTATTCTTCGCGAAACCTTGGGCGATTTTAGCATTTTGCTCCGCTTCTTTCACAGTTTTTCCGTAACCAAATCCAATAGCTATCGTTCCTTCTATACTCGCAAATAAATTATTTATCATATTTGTTTTTATAATGGATTCAATATCACCACGAGTTGTATACAAAATGAACGTCATTTCATCAATTGTTTTAAATGAACCACGTAGTTCTTTTGAAATGACATTTAATTGCTCAAGCAAAACATCTCGTAATTCTAAAGAAGAAATAATACAAGCACCAACAGTAGCTGAATGGCTTCTTGCTAACTCAGCTTTTATTTTCGCATTTTTTAACCCATGTATAATAGATTGCTTCGGATCTATCATACGTTCTGAAGGAATACCTATTTTTTGAAGTTCATCATAGACAGCATGAATACTAGTTAAAGCTAAATGAGCTTCTCCAGATTGATATTTAGCTACATGAAAATCAATAACTCTATTTATTTCATCTTTACTCCACAGCATATTTTCATAATCAAACACTTGTGGACTTTCTTTTATACCGATATCCTCGAACACATTTACAATAAATGAGCGGTCTACTAAATCAATTGAGATTTGATGTGGTTGAATACCTTGGTGATACATGACAGAAAGAATGGAAGATGCGATGGTTGTCTCGTCTTGCTGTAAGTACGTACTCGGAATTCGTAATTGTTCTCTTATTTCTTTTGCCATATAATAAGGTAAAGCACCTGAGAAAAAGATGAAATCACAAGGCTTTAAACGCTTTAATAGTTCAGAAGATTCTGCCGGATGAAGGTAAATATATGGATCAATTTCTATTTCTTCTATTTTATGAGCAATAGGTAAAAGTGTCTCCATAAACTCTTTTGAACCGACAACTGCAATTTTTATCATCATTTCTCTAACTCCTTATCATTAATTAACGACTATTTAACGTCAACTATATCAAATGTACAAAACCATTGTAAACAGGAAGGGGTCTCTACCTAATGAAAATTACAGCTATTCATCTTTATGCAATTCGTTTACCGCTTCGCGATCCGTTTGTTATTAGTTATGGTTCTTATTCTGATATGCCTTCTATTATCGTCAAAATGGAAACAGATGAGGGCATTATCGGGTACGGTGAAGGCGTCGCTGATGATCACGTTACAGGCGAATCATGGGAAAGTACTTTTCATACTTTAAAGCATACACTAGCTCCTGCCCTTATCGGCCAAAATCCAATGAATATCGAAAAAATACACGATATGATGGACAATACAATTTACGGTGTTCCAACAGCGAAAGCCGCAATTGATATTGCTTGCTTTGATATAATGGGTAAAAAATTAAATCAGCCTGTATATCAACTAATTGGTGGGCGCTACCATGATGAGTTCCCTGTTACTCACGTTTTAAGCATCGCAGACCCAGAAGAAATGGCCGAAGAAGCTGCCTCTATGATTCAGAAAGGTTACCAATCTTTCAAAATGAAAGTCGGTACAAATGTAAAAGAAGATGTAAAAAGAATTGAAGCGGTACGTGCACGTGTAGGAAATGATATTGCGATTCGCGTTGATGTAAACCAAGGGTGGAAAAATAGCGCCAACACATTAACAGCACTTCGTTCATTAGGTCATGTAAACATCGACTGGATTGAACAGCCTGTTGTCGCAGACGATATTGACGCAATGGCTCATATTCGTTCGAAAACAGACCTTCCGCTTATGATTGATGAAGGATTAAAGAGCTCTCGTGAAATGCGCCAAATTATTAAATTAGACGCTGCTGATAAAGTAAACATAAAACTAATGAAATGCGGCGGCATATATCCCGCTGTAAAACTCGCTCATCAAGCTGAAATGGCAGGCATTGAATGCCAAGTTGGATCTATGGTCGAATCATCCGTTGCCTCTTCCGCAGGATTCCATGTCGCTTTCTCGAAAAAAATCATTACGAGCGTCGAGCTAACAGGTCCATTAAAGTTCACGAAAGACATCGGAAACTTACATTACGACGTACCATTTATTCGCTTAAACGAAAAGCCAGGACTCGGCATTGAAATAAATGAGGATATCCTGCAAGAACTTACCGTCTTTCAAGACGTTGTACGCTAAAGGAGGACTAACGCATGACAGTTCTATACGAAGGCAGATTAAAACAAAATAATGAGCGATTTCACGTTACATTACTCACACTAGAGAACATCGAACAAATCTTATCACTACAAAACGTTGTAGTTGAGACGCTTGAGGATAAAAGTCGCTTACAACCACTATCGTTAGAAGAATTTCAATACATTCTAGAAGGAAATGGCATGATGATCGGTGCTTTTATCAAAAACGAACTCATCGCATTTCGCGCCCTACTCGTCCCTCCTATGGACGATGAACATTTAGGACTTGATATCGGCTTACCAGAAAGTGAACTACACCGCGTCATCTATCAAGAAATCTCAAACGTTCATCCGAACTGCCGCGGAAATGGGATGCAAAAAATATTAGCGACAGTCATCATGGACGAATTACAAAAAGAAAACGGCAAATATGATTATGTGTGCTGCACTGTTGCACCTTTTAACATTCCAAGTTTAAAAGATAAGTTCTCACAAGGGATGGAGATTGCTGCATTGAAGGAGAAGTATGGTGGTAGTATGCGGTATGTTTTTGTGAAGGAATTGCGCGGAGTTAAAAAACAAGATTGGACGGATATTAAGATCGTTCCGATGAGTGATGCTGGTGGACAGCAGGCGTTGCTTTCGGAGGGTTATCGTGGGTATGAGATGGAGAAGGTGGATAGAGATTTTATTGTGAAGTTTGGACGATAATTGCTACGCCAGAAAAAAAAGGAGATGTCTGCTGTGACATCTCCTTTTGCTTTCTCTTCATTGAACATATCGATTGCAACTTCAAATATATCAGCGATTTTTAAAATATATCGGCGCAACTCCAAATATATCAGCGATTTCCAAAATATATCGGCGCAACTCCAAATATATCAGCGATTTTTGAAATATATCGACTTACCGACAAATATTGACAATAATCGCAACCTATACAAAGCGTAACATTAAACCGTCATCTTCCAACTAGATAACGCTAACCAGTTCTCCATTTCCTTATAATCAGGCATGATCTTCCCGACAAGACGCCAAAAAGAGCGATCATGATTTAAATGAACCATATGACACATTTCATGAACAACTACATAATCAATTACTCGC
Organism: Bacillus cereus group sp. BcHK124; assembly: GCF_027712065.1. Lineage (NCBI taxonomy): Bacteria > Bacillati > Bacillota > Bacilli > Caryophanales > Bacillaceae > Bacillus > Bacillus cereus group sp. BcHK124. Next base: position 54,159 of record NZ_JAQFPJ010000023.1, on the reverse strand, counting down.
TGTGGTGCCATCGCTAGCTTCCAATTGAAGGTTAGTTGTAAATTCGAATCACAAGTACCCCACGTGCGACTACTATCTGTAATACGAATAGAACGTGGTTTTGTTTTAAAGTTACTTTGATGCGCTTTAATACTCTTCTCTACTAATGACTTACACTGCTTATAGTAAAAGCGTTTTAAAGCTTGCTGTATTTTCTCATCTTTAAGATCTTTCACATAAATATGTAGCTTATCTCCTTCAAACACTGCATTGTCTTGCGTAATATTTGCATCTTGAGAAATTTGTATCGGATACATACTTCCTAAATACAAAAAGCCTTCTCCTTGATCGTAATCCTTTTCCTGTGGTCCACGCGCTCGCTCCTCCATTTCCTTACAGGTTGTCTGAATCCAATCCCACTTCTCCTCTAGCAACTGGACTAAATATTCAACAGGTGTCCCTTTCGGAGCTTGTACTTCTACATTTCCGTAAGAATCTACAAAAAGACGCACTGATTTTTTCTTCTTATAAGTTATATGAAAATTAATTGTCTCACCTAAATAAGTATGTACCATTTCATCACCTAACGTATTATTTTACATATAAAAAGAGTAGGATACGAACATCCTACTCTACCTATTATACCATTTGCTGCTTTGACGAACTCATTATCCTCTATACTTTACAGCTAATCCTTTAATGAAATTCCTTGCGTATCTATCGCCGCACTCTTTGTAATTTTTATGGCCTTTTTTTCTTAATAGAGCGCCTAGTTCTCCCTTAGTCACCGTAACGCCTACGCTATCTAATATATCAAGTACATCCTCACTCGTTAAAGATAGTGCTATTTTCATTTTCTTTAGAAGAAGGTTATTCGCACTCTCTTTGCTTTGTACAGGTGCCGGTTGCCCTGGTTTCGGATCTTGCTTACCTCGTTTTAAAGTAATAAATCCATTTAAAAATGCCTCTAACATCATCATATCGCATGTTTTTACGTACTCATCTTCTTCCACATCAGGGTTTTCAGGTTCGTGCTGAGGCGCTCTCTTTATTTTTGTAAGCATATCAACTACGTCTTCTTTCGTTACTTCCATTCCGCCAAGTTTAAAAATTTCTACCATATCTATATCTTTTATATCTAAAGCATATCTTACTCTTTTTAATATATCGTTATTGCTCATTGCCATTGGGTTTCCTCCTGAAATGTTGATTATAGTAATGCTTTTAGCATGTGTAAATGAATGTCGTCAAATTACTACTTTAACACTTTAGGGGAAGGTTTTGTAGTCTTAGGTGGATTAATGCTTGTGGAGATGATTTTAAAACAGCAACATATGCTTTTAGGCACTTTAAATTATCTATTTAAAACCAATTGGATTATAATGATACTAGAGTTCATATAGGAGGGAATCAATAATGAATTATCTAATTGGTTATAAAGATGCTGAACGAAATTTCGGACATGAGGACCCGATGCTAACAGAATATACATATGGAGAGTCAGGGGCTAATACCGACAAACTCCAAAAAGTACAAAAGGGAGATTTTCTATTCTTTCATAAAACAATACATAACAAGCGCTATATAACCGCATATTATCTGGTCGAAGAAGTCGTGATTGTAAAAGATATCAAACAGAATCGTTTAATCATGAATAAATATGATAATCCCCACCTAAAGAAAGAGATACAACAACTAACACCAAGCGAATGTATTGCGTTTGGAAATCCTATTCAATCTAAAGTCCTTCAAGTTCCTTTGGAAATTACCCCTGAATTATTGAGTAAATTATCCAGACCTGCAAACCTTAATCCTAATCAATCTTTATTAAGTGCAATTTCTTCTGCTCTTCGTACTTGGAAAGAATTGAATCCATCTGATATCAATTTATTGTTAGATTTAATTGAGCAAAATGAGTCCAAGGGTAGACTTACTAATAGAGTTTTAACCGCTGAAGAAGTATTTCAAATTTTAGAAAGAGATATCGAGAAATTCATCATTTCTAACCCTTCAATACTTGATGTAAACTATAAAATTGAAAAATCACAACATATCTTCTCAGATGAATCACGTTTAGATTTGTTATTAAGAGATACTACTAATAACGAATTTATTGTAGTAGAAATTAAGAAAGGACCTATTGATAGAAACGCTTTAAATCAAATTAAACATTATATTAAACTATGTAAAAAAGAATTAAAATTAAATACTGTAAAAGGTATTTTAGTTGGTAGTGGGATAGCACCTTCCTTTGAGGATGATATTAATAAAGCAAAAAGGGATGGAATAACCGTGCGAAATTATGGTTGGGGCTTTACTATTAATTAACACACTTAAAAATGGACAAATCTAATATAGGTTTGTCCATTTTTTTATACTACTCAAATATAAATATTTGTGATACAGTTCAACAAAACTAATCTAAATAAGATTAGTTTTTATTATTTAAATAATTAAATTTAACAAAAAAGGTAGTGCCTTCGGATCCTGTTTGAATTTCTATTTTTGCATTATGACGGGCAGCAATGGCATAACATACGCCTAATCCCAATCCAGTTCCATTATCTTTGGTTGTGTAAAATGGAGTCCCCAGTTTCTCTAATACTTCAGGCCTGATACCATTCCCTTCATCCCGCACTGCAAGCACCACACATTTTTGCCCTTCCTTATAGGTGCTAATGGTTAGAGTTTTCCCTGTACTCATCGCTTCTAAGCCATTACGGTATAGGTTCATTAATAATTGCCTTATCTCATTACGATTTAAGAGTAATTCTGGAACGTCATTTGTATCGACTTGAATATATTTATTTTGATTATGCGTATCAATCTTTATTAAAGGAATAATATCACGGATAATTGAGTTTAAATCTAACATCTGCAAATCTGATTTCTTTGTATTACCGATTGAGAGAAATTCAGTAATAATAGAATTGGCACGATCAAGTTCTTCAACCATTAAATTAAAGTAGTTATTATGTTTCTCATAGTTGTTCTCTTCTTTTAATAACTGCAAAAATCCTCGTACTGTTGTCATTGGATTTCTAATCTCGTGGCTAATACCTGCTGCCATTTGCCCTATTAACTCTATGTTGGATAACCTTTTCAATTCCTGCTCATATTGCTTTTTTTCCGTTATATTTTTACAAATACAACAAATGCCATCATCATACGGATATGCAATAACTTCATACCAATATTCTTCAGAGGTAGAAAGAAATTCGAAATGAACTGTATTTCGCTCTGACATTACACGATGAAGCTCCTTATATATAACTGTATCGATGCTACTTGGGAAGACCTCCCATATATTCTTACCTAATACATCTTTTGCTGTTTTTCTTTGCGGGAAATGTTGATGCTTATTTACGTACGTAAATTCCCATTTATTATTCAAAGTCAAGAATCCATCCGTAATACTTTCAATCACACTTGTAACTTTTTCATTAGCAACAGCTAGTTCTCTCGTTCTTTCTTCCACCATACTTTCAAGTTGATCCATATATAACAAGTTTGAAAACGTAGGAGCTGTAGCATCAACGATAGATTTTGCCAGTTGAATTCGGGAAGCATCGTAATTATGAGCTTTTGCCCCTTTACCAACGACGATTACCCCTAATACTTCTCCCATCGAAACTAATGGCAGCATCAGTAGGCCCTTACTATCTATATTTTTTGTTTGAATAACCTTTCGAAGCTTGGCTTCATAGGTTTTCTCCGTCCAGTCAGTTTCTGCCCAATCACAGTCCGCGCTTAATTTCGTTGTTTTAATCGTTGTTTTATCTAGCCGGTCTAAAAGGTGGGCAGCCATGTTTTTACTCTCTAAAATCTGTCCTAAGTAAAAAAAACATTTATCAAAAATCTCCTGTACCGAGGAACACACTGATAAATCACGGGTAACATTTAGTAACAGCTGCTTCTCGGCAATAAGATTTTCTTTTTGGGTTAAATTTTTTGCGTTTTGAATGGCGACCGCCGCCATATTTACATAAGCTTCAACACTTTGAATTTCTGAATCTGTTAAGTTCATTGGAACTCCATAATCAAATAAAAAAACAAGACCAAATAACTCTTGCCCAAATGAGATAGGCAGAGCTAATAAAGATTTAATTTTGAACGCATCGACTGGTCTCGGATCCGGTCGATGATCCTTTGAGGTATCAGGAATATAGATCGTTTTTTTAGTTTCAATAACTTCTTTTGCCAGTAAGTCTATTTCAGGATCAATTACCTGCGTATCGAGCGTTACGCCATTTATGGTCTCTGGTTTTCCCGCAAACCCTCTAAATGTTCCATCTTCTTCAGGTAAATAAATTCCAACAGCGTCACACCTAACAATCTCCTCTGATATCGCCATTGTTACACGCTGCAATACTTCACGTAGTTCTAATTTTGTATTTATTATTTTTGTTATATTTGCGAGCCTAGAATATCTCGTCTGATCACTTAACATTTACATAGCCTCCAATTATAGGCGTAATAAAGTGAAACTTTATTTAATAAGTGGGGGTTTGGTTCATCCCCCACTTATTATTAGTTGAACCAATCAGGCTTTTATGGGCAGTCCGCCCCCCACCTAACTTCTTTGCTTCCGCTGAATTTTGAGGTGGGGGTCTTACTGCTCGTTAATGCGGGATAAAATTGCTACACTCCATCCCTTCTAACTTTCAAAAGTTACACAGTTTCACTCCCCTGTGTCTCACTAACACTCGCCTCAAACTGATTAAGCAATGTACGCACTTCATCCGTCGACTTCGTACTCATCAACTGATTTCTCAATTCAGCAGCTCCAGGGAAGCCTTTTACATAAATTTTGAAGAAGCGATGTAGTCCTGTGATAGAGCGTGGTAATACTTCTGCATATTGATCTTGAAGATCGAGCTGTAGTCTTAAAAGATCTAGATGTTCTTTACTACTATGCTCTCTTGGTTCTTTTTCAAAGGCAAATGGATTTTTAAAGATGCCTCGTCCAATCATAACACCATCAATACCGTATTTTTCAGCAAGTTCCAGCCCAGTTTTACGGTCAGGAATGTCTCCGTTTATCGTTAGGAGCGTATTTGGTGCAATACGATCACGTAATTTTTTAATCTCCGGAATTAGCTCCCAGTGTGCATCTACTTGGCTCATCTCTTCTCTTGTACGTAAGTGAATAGAAAGGTTTGCAATATCTTGTTTGAAAATATGCGTTAACCAATCTTCCCACTCACTTAACTCTTTAAAGCCAAGTCTTGTTTTTACGCTGACAGGTAGTCCGCCTGCTTTTGCAGCTTGAATAAGTTCTGCCGCAACGTCTGGACGTAGAATAAGGCCACTACCTTTCCCTCTTGATGCTACGTTCGGTACAGGGCAGCCCATATTAATATCAATGCCTTTAAATCCTAACTCTGCCATACCAATACTCATTTGACGGAAATATTCAGGATTATCTCCCCAAATATGTGCCACCATTGGCTGTTCATCTTCTGTAAAAATTAAACGACCACGTACGCTTTTCATACCTTCTGGATGACAATAGCTATCTGAGTTTGTGAACTCTGTGAAGAATACATCTGGACGACCAGCTTCACTTACTACGTGACGGAAAACAACGTCTGTCACATCTTCCATTGGTGCAAGTACGAAAAATGGTCGTGGTAAATTACGCCAAAAATTATCTATCATTTCAAATTCAAATCCTCTCACTATGAATACAATTTCAAACTCTCAATAAACCAAAAAGCAGATGGTATAGATTTTCCTATATCAACTGCTTTCCTATTATACCAACTTCAGCCAAGCTACACACTCCACATGAGTCGTATGCGGGAACATATCAACAGGTTGTACTTCCTGCGTCTTATATCCACCTTCTTCTAGTACTTTTAAGTCACGTGCTAATGTTGCTGGGTTACATGATACGTATACGACGCGTTTTGGTTTCATGTCGATGATTGTGTTAAGTAGTGCCTCATCACAACCTTTACGCGGTGGATCTACGACCATTGTGTCAGCGATTACGCCTTCTTTATACCATTTTGGAATAACTACTTCTGCTTCTCCTACACCAAATTCAGCGTTTGTCATGTTGTTTAGTGCTGCGTTACGCTTTGCGTCTTCGATCGCTTCTGGGACAATTTCAACGCCGTACACTTTTTTCGCTTTTTGTGCTAGGAATAAGGAGATTGATCCAATTCCACAATAGGCATCAATTACTGTTTCATTGCCATCTAATTTTGCGTATTCTAACGTTTTATCGTATAACACTTTTGTTTGTTCTGGGTTTACTTGGTAGAATGAACGTGCTGAAATCGCAAATTTAATATCGCCGATAAAGTCATAAATATATTCTGATCCGTACAGTACTGTCGTTTTGTCTCCGAAGATTACATTTGTACGTTTCGGGTTTACGTTTTGAACAATTGATTTTACTTCTGGGAATTTCGTAGCAATTTCTTCAATGATTGCTTTTTTGTTTGGCAGTTCTGCTGTACGAGTAATGAAGACAAGCATAATCTCCCCTGTTACTTGTCCGTAACGAGCCATTACGTGACGAAGCGTTCCTTTGTTACGCTCTTCGTTGTACGCCGAAATACCGTGTTTTTCACAAATACGTTTTACTTCTTGAATCAATGTATCGTTTTCTTCTGCTTGAATTAAACATGATTCCATATTAATAATGTCATGCGTTCCTTGACGATAGAAACCAGCTACAAGTCCGCCTTCACGTTCTCCAATTGGCACTTGTGCTTTATTACGGTATACCCACGGATTCTTCATGCCGAGTACAGGGTGAACAGGAACATCGCTTAGTCCTCCGATGCGCTGCATAACGTCGCGTACTTGTTTTTCTTTCGCTTGTAATTGTCCTTCATATGTTAAATGCTGAAGCTGACAACCGCCGCACTGATTGTACACTGGGCATTCGGCATCTTTACGATATGGGCTCTCTGTATGAAGCTTCATTAAACGACCGAATGCGAAGTTTTTCTTCACTTTAATAATTTTAATTTGCGCTTCTTCACCTGGTAATCCGTTCTTAACGAAAATAGGATAGCCTTTTACTTTCGCAACACCGGCACCATCATGTGTTAAATCTTCAAATACTACATCTATAAACTCGTTTTTTTCAACTGGTGGCGTCATTTTTGTACTCATTTTCCGACCTCTCTTTTTCATAACACTGCGTTACATTTTATCATACTTATATGGTCTATTTCTATTGGAAGAAAAAAAGCTATTGACGATAGTTCTCTGTTAATGTTACGCTACTACTAATTTAATACGGACGATGTTACCTCATATATACTCGATAATATGGATCGAGAGTTTCTACCCGGCAACCTTAAATTGCTGGACTATGGGGAAAACTAATGAATATTAGCCTATGTGCAAAAAAGGACTCATATTGATTAGCTTTCTCTCATAGATGAAAGTGAATCCATATGGGTCTTTTTTTATTTCCATTTTTCTAAAAGGTCAGACATCTTACGTATGACATAAAACCTCTTTGTTTTATTTTTAGTAATACAACGAGCGTTTTATGTACAAACTTTATACGAACTTCTGAAAGGGGTAACTACATGCAATATGTAATGAGCATTATCGGTATTCTTGTCGTTTTAGGTTTATGTTTTGCTTTGTCAAACAACAAAAGTAAAATCAACTTCCGTGCAATTGCTATTATGATTGGTTTTCAAATTTTAATCGGTTGGTTTATGTTTGGCACAAAGATTGGTCAACAAATCATTATTTTCATTGGTAAAGTTTTCAACAAACTAATTAAACTTGGTACGACAGGTGTTGATTTTCTCTTTAATGGAATTCAAAGAGACTTTGTCTTTTTCTTAAACGTACTATTAATTATCGTATTCTTCTCAGCACTACTTTCTATCTTTAGTTATTTAGGTGTTTTACCATTCATCGTTCGTGTTGTCGGCGGTGCGATTTCAAAAATTACTGGTTTACCACGCGTTGAATCGTTCCATGCGGTAAACTCTGTATTCTTCGGTTCAAGTGAAGCGTTAATCGTTATTAAAAATGATTTACAACATTTCAATAAAAACCGTATGTTTATCATTTGTTGTTCTGCAATGAGCTCAGTTTCTGCTTCTGTTACAGCATCATACGTAATGATGTTAGATGCAAAATACGTACTAGCAGCTCTTCCGCTAAACTTATTCTCAAGCTTAATCGTTTGTTCGTTATTAACACCAGTTGATACGAAAAAAGAAGACGAAGTGATTCAAAAATTTGATAGAACGCTATTCGGAGACAGCTTTATCGGTGCGATGATTAACGGCGCGCTTGATGGTTTAAAAGTAGCTGGTATCGTTGCAGCATTAATGATCGCCTTCATCGGTGTGATGGAAGTTGTAAACTACGTAATTAGTGCAGCTTCAGGGGCAATGGGACATGCTGTTACGTTACAACAAATCTTCGGTTACGTACTTGCTCCATTCGCATTCTTAATGGGGATTCCAGCTCAAGATATTATCCCAGCTGGCGGAATTATGGGTACGAAGATTGTATTAAACGAGTTTGTAGCAATCCTTGATTTAAAAGGTGTTGCAGCAACATTATCTCCACGTACAGTTGGAATCGTTACAGTATTCTTAATTAGCTTCGCAAGTATTAGCCAAATTGGCGCGATCGTTGGTACAATTCGTGCTCTTTCTGAGAAACAAGGAAGCGTCGTATCGAAATTTGGTTGGAAAATGCTATTTGCATCAACACTTGCTTCTATTTTATCTGCGACAATCGCTGGATTGTTTATTTAATAAAAAATCACCTTACTCGTTGAAGTAAGGTGTTTTTTTTATCTATTGTTACTTTTCTCATTCCATACATCTTCTTCAAATGCTATGATGAACAAGGGTATGTCCCCACCTCTCTTACAGCGGTGGGGATTTTAAATATAAATATGTAACATAATACACAATAGAAGGTGATTTTATGAGAAAATATGCTGCAATCGCTTTATGTACATCTGCCATTTTAGCAGGTTGTAATACTAACAATGTAAGTCAAGAACCTAAAAAAGAGAAAAAAATTCAAGAAACTAAGAAACAAGAAGAGACCGTGAAAGAACAAGGGAAAATTTCTTATAACCAAATTACACATGAATCTACAAACACTACTATTCATATGACAGATATAAAAGATGCTTTAACTGAAGTACAATATAAAATTTGGCGTACTGCTGATGGAAGGGAACACACTAAATCTTTTTCTTCTAAAGAAAAGGAGAAACAGTTTACACTTCCTTTTGATATAAAAGAATTTGAAGGAAAACGCGGTGAGTTTCAAATTGAAGCAATAGGTATAAAAGAAGATGGGAAAACCATTCCACTCACAAAATCTGCTATTACTTTCGAACAAAAAGTTCCCGTTCTTATGTACCATGCAATCGATGATTATCACGGACAAGGCATTAAAGACTTATTCGTATCACCTGCTAACTTTGAAGCCCAAATGAAATATTTAAAAGACAACGGCTATACATTACTAACTTTTGAACGTTGGGGTGATATTAATAAAGTAAATAAACCTATCTTTGTTACATTTGATGACGGTATGAAAAATAACATGAATGCATTCCATGTTTTACAAAAGCTAAAAGACGATACGTTTAAACCAACAGCAACAGAATATATGATTGTTGATAACGTTGATGTAGAAGGATCACTGTCTACTTCTGAAATAAAAGAAATGGTCAATTCCGGCATTTTCTCAGTGCAATCTCATACAGCGACGCATGCAGACTTACCGAAAATTACAAACTATGAAGAGGAATTAAAAGGATCAAAAGAAAAGTTAGAAAAAATAACAGGTAAGCCCGTTATCGCAGTTGCTTATCCATTCGGTCATGTAGATGATAAAGTCGTTGCAGAAACGAAGAAATATTATCAATTTGCGACGACAACAAAACCCGGAAAATTCATTACAAAAGGTGAACCCGATGAATTGTTAAAAATGAAGCGTGTTCGCATACACCATACGACGACCGTAGAACAGTTTGCTTCTTCGATTCAATAACGATGAGGGCTCAATATATTTTGAGCTCTCTTTTTACGCTATATTTATATATATTTTTTGAATTTTCTTGTATTATATATAGTAAGAAATCTTTCAAATTAAAGGAGATTATACATATGTCATTTGAACAAACGTTAGAGAAATATGCTGCCCTTGCAGTCAATGTTGGTGTTAATATTCAACCAGGACAAACATTATCAATTAGCGCACCTCTTGAAGCTGTACAATTTGTACGCCTCGTTACAGAAAAAGCATATAAATCTGGTGCAAAACACGTATATGTGGATTGGAATGATGAGACGTTAACACGCTTAAAGTTTGATCTAGCTCCTGAAGAAGCATTCGCTGAGTTCCCATCTTGGAAAGCACACGCTCGTGAAGAATTAGCAAAAGAAGGCGCTGCATTTATGTCTATTTATGCAGAAAACCCTGATTTATTAAAAGGTGTAGAACCAACGCGTATCGCAACAGCTCATAAAGTAGCTGGTGAAGCAATGAAAGTATACCGTGATTACGTACAAGCTGATAAAGTAAGCTGGTGTGTCATTTCTGTTCCTACGAAAGAATGGGCTGCGAAAGTATTCCCTGACGTTGCACCAGAAGAACAAGAAGCAAAACTATGGGATGCTATTTTCAAAGCTACTCGTGCTGATTTAGAAAATCCTGTGGAAGCATGGAAAGAACACGATAAAACATTACATACAAAAGTTGATTACTTAAACGAAAAGCATTATAAAGCTCTTCACTATACAGGTCCTGGAACAGATTTAACGATCGAACTTCCAGAAAAACATGTATGGGCTGGTGCTGGTAGCTTAAATGAAAAGAACGTACCATTTATGGCGAACATTCCAACTGAAGAAGTGTTTACAATGCCACTTAAAACAGGTGTAAACGGCCAAGTATCTAGTACAAAACCGTTAGCATTTGCAGGTAACATTATCGATAACTTCACGTTAACATTTGAAAACGGACGTATCGTAGATTATAAAGCTGAAGTTGGAGAAGAAGCTTTAAAACATTTAGTAGAAACAGATGAAGGTTCTCACTTCTTAGGAGAAGTAGCTTTAGTACCTCATGATTCACCAATTTCAAACACAAATATTTTATTCTACAACACGCTATTTGATGAAAACGCATCTTGCCACCTTGCAATCGGAAATGCTTATGCATTTAACTTAGTTGGCGGAAAAACGATGTCTAAAGAAGAACTTGCTAAAAATGGCGCAAACGCTAGTATTACACACGAAGATTTCATGATTGGATCAGCTGAGCTTGATATTGACGGTATTACTGCTGATGGCAGACATGAGCCTATCTTCCGTAAAGGTAACTGGGCGTTTTAAATTTATTACCATAAAGAAACACATTGGATAATCCAATGTGTTTCTTTATTTATTTGGTTTCAATTCAAATTTTATTGTTCTATTTTCACGCGTAAACTCTGGTCTATACGTAGCGATATACGTATTTTCTTTCGCTACGTCAAATAGCATGATATCTTGAATTTTTTCTTCTGGTGCTAACTTTTTACTAATAAAGCTATCAGGGTTATTATATTCTTTAAATCTTGTACCTTTCTTATCGGTAATCTCAAATTCATAAAATGCAAAAGGTATTTCCTTTTTACTATTATTTTCTACTTTGAAAATAATCCCCAAAATCTCCTCTTTCTTTTTATCCTCATCATAATCCGGATATCCTAATTTAACTGAATCGATAGTTACTTGCAAACCATCTACGTCTACTGTCTCCCCTATTTTATACACTTTATCTTGAACATCTTCTTGTTTACTTTCATTACTATCTTTAGTCTCAGTGCAAGCACTTAAACTAAAAGCTATGCCAAAAATTAAAACAATTTGACTTACCTTTTCTAACATACTCTTTCCTCCACATAAGACAAAATTTCATATATATCATAACAAAACGCTTTACTCTTTCTTGTCATATTTTGTCGTATTAATTGCTAACTGCACAAATAGAAAAAAGCTATCTTCTACAAAAGATAGCTTTCATGATGCCGATGAAACCTTAAGCCCAATGACACCCAAAACAATAAAAAGAATACAAAATGCTTGAAATAAACTAATATGCTCTTTAAAAAAGTACACACTAATGATTGTAATAAGCAATGTTCCAACGCCAGACCAAATAGCATAAGCAATACTTAAATGGATCTTTTTCACAACGATGGCGAACACGCTGAAACAAATTCCATAAAACACGAAAATCAGTACACTCGGAACAAGCTTTGTTAAACCATTTGATAGTTTCATCGCAATTGTTCCAGCTACTTCAAAAATAATTGTAACAAGTAATAATAGCCAATATACCATACTAGAATCTCCTTCTCTGTTACCTTATAGAGATTCTAGTATACTACTTATAGTCCCAATGAAATATATTTAATTTCTAAATATTCCTCGATGCCGAAATGGCCTCCTTCACGACCGATACCACTTTCTTTAAATCCACCGAATGGTGCTTGTGCAACTGATGGAAGACCGTCGTTTAGACCGATAATACCGTACTCTAACGCTTCACTAATTTGGAATGCTTGACTAATATCTTTCGTGAAAATGTACGCTGCTAAACCGTATGGCGTATTGTTTGCACGTTCAATTACTTCTTCAACCGTTTTAAATTTCGCAACAGGTGCAACTGGTCCAAATGTTTCTTCATTCATACAAAGCATCGTATCATTCGCCAATCCAATTACAGTTGGTTGCATAAAGTGTCCGTCTAGCTCTGCAACCTTTTGACCACCATATAAAACTGTTCCACCTTTTTGAATAGCATCTTCAATATGTTCCTGTACTTTCGAAACTGCATTCTCGTCAATAAGTGGTCCTACAGTCGTTCCGTCACCGAAACCGTCTCCTACTTTCAACTGCCCTACTGCCTTTTGAAACTTCTCTGCGAATACTTCGTAAACTTCTTCCTGAACAAATACTCGGTTTGTACATATACACGTTTGTCCTGCGTTACGGAATTTCGAACCGATTACTGCCTCTACCGCTTTATCTAAGTCTGCATCATTCATAACAATAAACGGTGCGTGACCGCCTAACTCAAGTGAAACCTTTTTCATCGTTTGTGCCGCACTAGCCATTAACTCTTTCCCAATTTCCGTTGATCCTGTAAAGGACACTTTTCGAACACGCCCATCTTCCATCCACGTATCAGCAATTGCTTTCGCACTACCTGTTACAATATTTATTACGCCTTTTGGAATGTCTGCTTCATGAGCTAATTCAGCTAATTTCAACGCAGTTAACGGCGTTTGACTTGCAGGTTTTACAACCGCTGTACAGCCTGCTGCAAGCGCCGGAGCTACCTTTCTCGTAATCATAGCAGCAGGGAAGTTCCAAGGCGTAATAGCTGCCATAACTCCGACTGGTTGCTTCATAACTAAAATACGTTTATTTGGATGAGAAGCAGGAATCATTTCACCATACACGCGTTTTCCTTCTTCTGCATACCATTCGACAAAACTATTTGCATAATTCACTTCACCAAGCGCTTCTGCAAACGGCTTTCCTTGTTCTCTCGTCATAATCGCTGCAATCTCTTCTTTATTTTCATCGATAAGTGTAAACCATTTTTTTAATTTCACTGCACGGTCTGCCGCTGTTAACTTAGACCATGATTTAAAAGCTTCATGTGCAGCATCAACGGCTTGCTTTGCCTCAGTTACCCCACCCTTTGGTACAGTCGCAAATATTTCCTTCGTTGCTGGATTATTTACTTCGATTTGTTCTTGCAATGTAATCCACTCACCATTTATATACATCGCCTTTTTCTCTACATTTACAAACGTCGCTTTTTTATCCAATGTTCTCTTCCTCCTCTATAAGTTTCTTTATTTTCCTCGTGGCAGCAGATTGACTTATTTTTAAAAACTCCGCTACTTTATAACTCGATCCATATGTTTTATATGCTTTCAAAATAATATTCCGTTCTACTTCTTCTAACATTTTATAGAGACTTTGACCAGACTGTTCAACTGTTGATTCTTGCATCGCTATTGGCAAATCCTCTATCGTAACGATATCATCAGCAGTTATAACAATTCGCTCAATCACATTTTCAATTTCTCTATTATTTCCTTCCCACGGGTAACCAACAAACATTTGCAATGTGCTAGGCGCTAATTTTACATTCCGACCATATTTCTCGTTAAAGTGTTGTAAATAATGATAAATAAGTGGCAAAATGTCTTCTGTTCTTTCCCGTAGTGGCGGGATTACAATGGGAATGACATTCAGACGATAATATAAATCTTTCCGAAATGTTCCTTGTTTCACCATCATACTTAAATCTCTATTTGTTGCCGCTACAATTCTAACGTCCACCTTTTTTAATTCTCTTCCGCCTATAGGGCGAAACGTTTTTTCTTGCAACACTTGCAAAAGCTTCGCTTGAATTTCAAGCGGCATTTCACCAATTTCATCTAAGAAAAGAGTTCCCTTATGCGCTGATTCTAATAGTCCCTTTTTCCCTTCACGATTCGCACCTGTAAAAGATCCGCCTGAGTATCCAAAAAGCTCTGATTCAATTAAATTCGTTGGCAATGCCGCACAGTTAATTTCATAGAAACTTTCATTCTTCCGGTTACTCACTTCATGTAAATGACGCACCAATCGACTCTTTCCTACTCCTGTCTCACCTAAAACGAGAACAGTACTATCTACCACGGATACTTTCTTGATTGTCTCGACTATTTTTTGCATAGCGATACTTTTAAAAATAAGTCCTTCATGTTCATATGTTTCTCTTAATTCTTTTTTATATGTTTTTAACTGATTATCCATTTCTTCTACCTTTTGACGTAATTGATAGAGTTCTGTAAGATCACGAGAGTAACTGATCACCCTTCTTAAATTGCCCTCTTCATCAAAAACAGGCCTTGTACGAACGTGTAAATACTCTCCTGATTTTGTCGTTTGAACGAGTTCAATCGGTCTCTTTTTTTCAATTACTTCTAACGTTGCCGATGGATAAAAGATACCATCCTTCTGCAATTCTTTTACATGTTTACCTACTAACTCTTTAGCAGCCAATTGATAGTGCCTTTCACATGTACTATTTACACGTACAACGATTCCCTTTTCGTCAGTCACAAAAATTTCGTCAAACGCATATTCAAATACATCTTGTAAATCCATTAACACTCGTTCCTTTTCTGCAACCATCCTAGCCACCCCTAACTTCCAATCCGTCGATTCACTTCACTACCTTTATTATAAAGTGAATTTTCTGGATTTTATATAGAGTCAGCTAGAATGTTTGCTGTTTTATTATTTAACTTTTAAACACGAGCAATATTTGCTTTCTCATAACAGACTTGCAATGATTCTTCAATGATTGTTAATCCTTCTTCAAGTTGCTCATCTGTAATCACTAATGGCATTAGCACACGAATAACATTACCGTATGTTCCTGCTGATAGTAGAAGTAAGCCGCGTTTATTTGCTTCTGCGCATAAATTAGCTGTTAACGTTTTATCAGGTGCTTTCGTCTTACGATCTTGAACGAGCTCAAATGCACACATTGCTCCTAAACCGCGCACATCACCGATGCAATTATATTTATTTTTCATCTCTTCGAATCGGTTTATTACGACCTTTCCTAATTCTATCGCTCTATCATTTAAATTCTCTTTTTCTATTACATCAAGTACTGCTAATGCTGCCGCACATCCTAGCGGGCTTCCTGCATACGTTCCACCAAGTTCTCCTGGTGCAGACTCATTCATAATTTCTTTGCGCCCAATAACACCACTAATCGGTACACCAGCACCTAATGATTTAGATACCGTAATTAAATCCGGAACGACATCATAATGATCAATGGCGAAATATTTTCCTGTACGGCTAAATCCAGTTTGAATTTCATCCGCTACAAATAAGATGCCGTGTTCTGAACAAATATTGCGTACTTCTTGCACAAACTTCTTACTTGGGACGATAAATCCACCTTCCCCTTGAACAGGTTCCATTACAACAGCTGCAATCGTTTCTGGTGCTACTTCTGATATGAAGAAATTCTTAAACTCTTCAATCATAAAGTTATCGTACTGCTCTTCCGTTAATCCTTCTGGGCGACGGTATTCATACGGAAATGGCGCTTTATAGACTTCAGGCGCAAATGGACCAAATCCAAATTTATATGGTTTTACTTTACTTGTCATTGTCATTGTCATTAATGTACGCCCATGGAATCCTTTAGAAAATGCGATAATACCAGGTCTTTTTGTATATTTACGAGCGATTTTCACAGCGTTCTCGACTGCTTCTGCACCACTATTTAAAAATAGTACTTGCTTATCAAAACTTCCCGGCGCTAATGCCGCAAGTTTTTCTGCTAATTCAATATATGGCTCATACATCATGACATTAAAGCCAGTATGAATGTATTGATCTACTTGTTTATGGAGCGCTTCTTTAACAGCTGGGTGACAATGTCCTACGTTAATTGTTCCTATCGCTCCAGCGAAATCAATGTACTGATTACCATCAACATCAGTAACAAGAGCACCATTTGCAGATTGTACAAACGTTGGGATGCCGTTACTTACTCCTTTTGGTACTATATTTTGGCGGCGTTCTAGTAAAGATGCTGCTTTCGGTCCAGGAATTTGTTCATTTACTTTAGCAAATTTTTTTGTATTCATTACGTACCCCATCCTTTTCTTTACATTGTTTTCTCTTTTCATTGCAAAATGTATGCCAATATTCTTTTTCAGTATTCATCCTACACACCTTCTATTTCGCCATAAAAAATAAGTCTATAAAGACTCATTCAGAGTCTTTATAGACTTATTTTTCTTACACATTAGACTTTCCTTTTTCCCAAACAAACTCACCTGAATGAGAAATAAAGTCCCCAACAGATTGTACTACTAAATCAGCAAGTGGTTCTAATGTTTGACGATTCCCTGTACCAGATAGTACTCCAATTGCATAGCAATCACCATTTTTCGCTAAATATAAATCAGTCGGTGTATCCCCAACGACCGCTACTTCACATGCCTTTAAATGAAACCTCTCACAGAAGGATTCTATAATTCTTTTATCGGGTTTTTGTGCCGCAAATGTATCTGAAGCTACAACATAATCAAAAAAGGTCTCTAATTGATACTGTTTTAAAAATAATTCTGTCGGTGCGAAATCATCAGCTGTAACAACACCTAAAATAAATCCTCTATCCTTTAAGCTTTGTAAAATTCTCGGTAAATCTGCCGTCATTTTCATGTAAGAACGATGCTCGTACATAAGGGCAAACAGTTTTTCACTTACCCATTCATGCATTTCCTCTTCCTTAGATGACGTAATATACTTACAAAGCCCCTTTGCCACATCAAGGCTTGTTCCTGCCGCTATTGCGCTACGTGGGTGAACAAATACCCCATCCACACCGATCTCTTTTAATAAAGTCGGCTGCATTGACTGTGGCAGTTGGTATAATTTTATACATTCAGCCACAAGTTCTTCAGCCACTTTTATCCAAATTGAATGAAAATCCATTAATGTCCCATCTTTATCAAATAGTATTGCTTTTACTTTCTCCATAACACCCCACCTCTCATCTCTTATCTCCTCCAGTGTATCAATAAAGTATGGATATAAAATAAACGAATTGTAAAAATACCATAAAAATCAAACTAACTTCAAATTTACAATTCTTCTATATAATAAAAAAGGATGCCTTTACAGGGCATCCTCTTGATGTTCAGGAACAAATAGTTCCAGACAATGATACATATTTTCGAATTCCATCGGTGCATCTCCACCATATTCACCATCTAAATTAATCATTAGTTTATCTGGTGAATGCACTTTAATTCGGTTCGCTTGTGTGTATAGTACTTTTGGATTGTTAATATGTTCACCACGCTGCGCTTGTGTTGCAGCTTTAATTAAGTCGGCAATCGAACCTTTTTTCAACACTAATAAATCAAATAAGCCATCGTTAATTGATGCATATGGTGCTACCTTTTCAAAGCCGCCCACTGAACGAGTATTCGTAATTAAAAACATCGTAATTTCTTCTTGTAGTAATTTTCCATCATACTCAATTTCAACGTATGTTGGATGTAGTGATGGTAGCATTTCAATACCTTTTAAATAATAAGCAAGTTGTCCTAATACAGTCTTTAGCTTACTTGGTACTTCATATGTTAATTCTGTAATACGACCGCCACCAGCAATGTTAATAAAATATGTATCGTTTGCTCTACCAAGGTCTAATGGCACAGTTTTTCCTTCACAAATAATATCCGCTGCCTCTTCAATAGAACGAGGTACACCGATTGCACGTGCAAAGTCATTTGTTGTTCCAACTGGAATAATTCCAAATTTCGGACGGAATTCATGACCAACTAGACCGTTTACGACTTCATTTAACGTGCCGTCACCACCAGCCGCAATAACAACATCAAATTTACGCTCTACAGCTTGCCTCGCCGCCACAGTTGCGTCTCCAGGACCCGTTGTCGCATGACAAGATGCTTCATATCCAGCTTGTTCTAATTTTTGTAATACTTCCGGTAAGCTCTTCTTAAATAGCTCACGCCCAGAAGTAGGATTATAAATAATTCTTGCTCGCTTCATCATTTATTAGCACAGGAAATTTCTTTATGTATCGACAAAGAACATACCGAACTTCTATTCAGTATTCCCGTGCCTACCTCCTCTCATCTTCCTATCCTTCTTTTATCTCGCTCAAACAGGCAGTAAGAACCCGATTCGTGTAGCCCATCAAAAGTAAATATTCATTTCAATGGTTTTGTTTTATTTGACAAAAAATTTATGTCCATCTATTTCTTCACAACAATTTACATATAACGAATAATAATTATCTATTATTTCATGAGATGAAAAAACCTCTATTTCTAGATTTATCATTATTCCCACCTTTTTGCAACTATCATACCATAGTTGCTATACAAACATTTTTCCACTTTTGACAGTTAATCAAACGTTTGTTTAAATAATTTTCTCTCATTTAAACAAACGTTTGATTAACCTAGAAAAACACCCATGTACGGGTGTTTTTCTGCTTAATCTTTAAAAGTTACTACTATTATCGCTTATTAATCTCTTCAAGTAAGATTTTGTTAACAAGCGGTGGATTTGCTTGTCCTTTTGTAGCTTTCATAATTTGACCAACTAAGAAGCCAATTGCACGGTCTTTACCGTTTTTAAAGTCTTCGATAGATTGCTCATTATTATCAAGAATTTCTGTTACAACTTTACGAAGTGTACCCTCGTCAGAAATTTGAACAAGGCCTTTCGCTTTAACGATTTCTTCTGGGTCTCCACCTTTTTCAATTAATTCGTTAAATACTTTCTTCGCAATTTTAGAAGAAATTGTACCTTTTTCAATTAATTGAACCATTTTAGATAAACCAGCAGGCGTTAATGCAACGTCTTTTAATTCTTTTTGTTGTTTGTTTAAGTACGCAAGCACTTCACCCATTAACCAGTTCGATGTTAATTTCGCATCAGCACCATCTGCAACAGTTGCTTCAAAGAAATCAGACATTTCTTTCGTTAATGTTAATACGTGTGCATCATAAGCCGGTAAGCCTAATTCTGCAACGTAGCGAGCTTTACGTGCATCTGGAAGTTCTGGAATAGAAGCACGAACTGCTTCTTTCCACTCATCGTCGATGTAAAGTTCAACTAAGTCCGGCTCTGGGAAGTAACGGTAATCATCAGATCCTTCTTTCACACGCATTAAGATTGTTTTCTTCGTTGCTTCATCATAACGACGTGTTTCTTGTTGGATGATACCACCAGATAATAATTCTTTTTCTTGGCGAGCTTGCTCAAACTCAAGACCTTTTTGTACGTAAGTGAAAGAGTTTAAGTTTTTCAGTTCCGCTTTTGTACCGAACTTCTCTTGTCCAACTGGACGAAGGGAAATGTTCGCATCACAACGCAAGGAACCTTCTTCCATCTTACAATCAGATACGCCAGTGTATTGAATGATTGATTTTAACTTCTCTAAGTATGCATATGCTTCTTCTGGCGTACGCATATCTGGCTCAGATACGATCTCAATCAAAGGCATACCTTGACGGTTGTAGTCTACTAATGAGCCGTCAGCTGTATGCGTTGATTTACCAGCATCTTCTTCTAAATGAAGACGTGTAATACCGATACGTTTCTTTTTACCGTCTACTTCAATTTCAATCCAACCATTTTCACCAATTGGCTTATCAAACTGAGAGATTTGGTAAGCTTTCGGATTATCTGGATAGAAATAGTTTTTACGGTCAAACTTCGTTTCTGTTGCGATTTCACAGTTTAATGCCATTGCAGCTTTCATTGCAAAGTTAACTGCTTCTTTATTTAAAGTAGGAAGTACTCCTGGGTATCCTAAGTCAATTACACTTGTTTGTGTATTTGGTTCCGCTCCGAATTCTGTTGGACTCGCAGAGAAAATTTTCGAATTTGTTTTTAACTCAACGTGAACCTCTAAACCAATAATTGTTTCTAAATTCATCTATGCTCGCCTCCTTACAGACTTGCTTTTTTTGTATGATGGTCTGTTGCTTGCTCAAACGCATGTGCAACGCGGTAAATTGTCGCTTCATCGAAGTGTTTACCAATGATTTGTAAACCAAGTGGCATGTTGTTAGCACCGAATCCACATGGAACAGAAATCGCTGGAACACCTGCTAAGTTTACTGGGATTGTTAAAATGTCATTTGCATACATTGTCATTGGATCATCAACTTTTTCGCCCACTTTAAATGCCGGAGTTGGCGTTGTTGGTCCAATAATAACATCGTAGTTAGCAAATACATTTTCAAAGTCGTTTTTAATTAATGTACGTACTTGTTGTGCTTTTTTGTAATATGCATCATAGTAACCAGAGCTAAGAGCAAATGTACCAAGCATAATACGACGTTTTACTTCATCACCGAAGCCTTCGCTACGTGTGTTTTTGTAAAGATCCATTAAGTTATTCACATTATCAGAACGAACACCATAACGTACGCCATCAAAGCGTGAAAGGTTAGCTGATGCTTCAGAAGAAGATAATAAGTAATACGTTGCTAGAGCGTATTTAGAGTGTGGAAGAGATACTTCCTCCCAAGTTGCGCCCATACCTTCTAATACTTTTAAAGCAGCTAGTACTGACTCACGAGCTTCTTCGCCAACACCTTCTCCTAAGTATTCTTTCGGTACAGCAATGCGTAAACCTTTAACGTCGCCTGTTAAACCAGCTAAGTAGTTTCCTACTTCAACGTTAGCAGAAGTTGCATCCATACGGTCAAGACCTGAAATAGCTTGTAATAAGTATGCATTGTCTTCTACTGTACGTGTAATCGGTCCGATTTGATCAAGTGAAGATGCAAATGCTACTAATCCGTAACGAGATACACGTCCGTAAGTTGGTTTTAAACCTACAACGCCGCAATATGCAGCTGGTTGACGGATAGAACCACCCGTATCAGAACCTAGAGAGAATAATACTTCTCCTGCTGCTACAGCTGCTGCAGAACCACCACTAGATCCGCCTGGAACGTAATCTAAGTTCCACGGATTTTTCGTAGCGTAGAAACCTGAGTTTTCATTTGAAGAGCCCATTGCGAACTCGTCCATATTTAATTTACCGATTGTAATTGTGTCAGCAGCTTTTAGCTTTTGCACAACTGTCGCATCATAAATTGGATCGAAGTTTGCTAACATTTTGCTTGCACAAGTCGTACGAAGACCGTTAGTTACAATGTTATCTTTAACACCGATTGGCATACCGAATAATAAACCATTATCTTCAGCACCAATTTTCGCATCTAATTCTTTCGCTTTCGCGCGTGCGTTTTCTTCATCTAATGTAAGAAAAGCTTTTACGTTATCTTCAACATCCGCAATACGTTTGTAAGATTCTTCTACTAAATCCGTAACGGAAATTTCTTTGTTGTTTAATTTCTTATGTAACTCTGATACTGAATGATCAAATAATGACATCGAAATTCCCCTCCTCTATTCTAATACTGCTGGAACACGGATTTGATTATCTTTGTGATCCGGTGCATTTTTTAATACTTCTTCAACTGGTAAACCTTTTTCTGGTACATCTTCACGCATAACATTTTTCATAGTTAATACATGAGTTGTTGGTTTTACATCTGTTGTATCTAATTCATTTAACTGTTCTGCAAATGTAACAATTGCATCTAGTTGTTTTTGAAATTTTTCTGCTTCTTGATCAGTAATTGCAAGACGTGCTAAATGTGCTACGTGCTTTACATTCTCAACGGAAATTCTTGACACGGCTAGGCCACCTCCATAATATATCGTTCAATCTACAATACTATTGATGATACCAAATTTTCAGTACTTCAAGCAAGTCAACACACGGCACTTACAGCATTTTTACATAAAAAAAGAAAGGCAAACGCCTTTCTTTACGATTTACTCTTTATCTAACGGTTTATTTTTCGGAAATCTCTCGTTATCTTCTTCATTATCACGAATTGTTTTTTGTAATACAAAACAAGACATCGTTAAAAATAATGTTCCAAGTAAATAATATCCTTTTACACTAAGCGTTTCATCTAGCGTATAAATTCCAATTAGCATACCTGAAAGCGCGCAAACAAATGAAGTCCATGCTAAAAACGTGAACGCTTGCGTATTACGTCTTCTCATCGTTCTCCCCCTCGTTAGCTGTACATCCATTATAGATAAGTATATTTACCATGATGGATTTTTATGTAAATTCTAGTTTACTATTTATAAATCTATCACAAAAAAATATTATTTTAAAGATAGTTTTCTTTCTAATCTGAAAAAACAGTTAAAAACATTGACATTTATTTCAATTCTACATAAAATAAAAATAAATATTACGAACCTCGAAATATACGGGAGTGGAATTAATTGTTGCAATACGAACATTTTTTAGACTTACTGCTAGATAACGCCAAGAAACTTTTCTATCCTGAAGAATGGGTAAGCTTAGATTTAACACTTTCTAAAACTGAAGTATTTTGTTTACTTTGGATGGAGCGAAATACGGATATTACAATGACAAAAATCGCTGATCTTCTTGATATACCGATGAGTACAACGACAGGTGTTGTAAATCGCCTTGTAAAAAAAGGATATATTGAAAGATACCGTGATGAAAACGACCGACGCATTGTATTAATTCGTTTAACAGAAAACGGCGTAATGCTCGTTCAAGAAGTAAAACAAAATGCAGCCTATTATTTTAACCTAGTGACCGAAGCATTATCGGAAGAAGAAAAAGCATTTTTACTACAAATCTTCCAAAAGATTATGAATTACATTGCTACGTCACAACAAAAAACAGAAGAAAAGGTTTCTACACCTAAAATGAAAAACATTCCGATTGAATAAAACCCTAGTTGGGTTTTTATTCAATTATTTATTTCGTCACTCGTAATATTCGATATTCGAAACAAAGGGGATATGAATGATGAGAATTATTTTGTATACAGGTAAAGGCGGCGTAGGAAAAACTAGCATTTCAGCGGCAACTGCACTTCAAAGCGCAAAACAAGGATTAAAAACTTTAGTAATGAGCACAGACCCAGCTCATAGTTTAGGAGATTCATTTGGTATAAAACTATCTTCTGAACCATTAGAAATTCGTGAAAACCTATGGGCACAAGAAATTAATACAATTTATGAAATGGAAAAGGGCTGGGGAAAGTTACAGAAATATATTACACTACTTTTCACTTCCAAAGCAGCTGATGATATTACAACCGAAGAGTTAACGATGTTTCCCGGTATGGAAGATTTAATTAGTTTACTTCGCGTACTCGATTATTATAAACAAAACACATATGACGTTATTATCATTGATTGTGCTCCAACAGGAGAAACATTAGCAATGCTCAGTTTTCCAGACATGCTCGGCTGGTGGATGGAAAAACTCTTCCCTATTAAAAGAAAAGTTTTAAAAGTTGTTCGCCCTGTAGCTCAACCACTTCTTGGTGTCCCCCTTCCAACCGATGATATTATGGACGAATTAACAAATACACTTGAACAACTTGGAGAAATGAGAGATATTTTATCAAACCGAGACGTAACAAGTATCCGCATCGTTGTAAATCCCGAAAAAATGGTCATTAAAGAGGCTCAGCGTAGCTTTACGTATTTAAATTTATACGATTATAACGTAGATGCGATTATGATTAACCGCGTCATCCCTAACACTGTCATCGATCCTTATTTTCAAGCTTGGAAAGATACTCAAAAGAAATATAAAACATTAATTCAAAATAGTTTTGATCCACTTCCTATTTACGAAGCTCCAATGTTTGAACAAGAAGTTGTTGGCTTACCTATGTTAGAACGCGTTGGAGATGCTTTATTTAAAGAAGATTATTGTCCTACTGAAGTAAAATTTAACGGTCGCACTCAATATGTAAAAAAAGATGGCGATGAGTATATTTTCGTTCTGTCCATTCCCTTCTCTAACAAAAGTGAACTTGCATTAAATCAAAAAGGTGACGAGCTTATCATTCGTGCTGGTTCTGTTAAACGAAACATCACATTACCCAAAACGTTAACACACCTTTCTATTCAAGGAGCAAAATTTGAAGACGATGTACTAAACATTCGTTTTGGAGGTGTCGTGCATGCATGAGGAATTAATAAGGAAGGTAATTCGTACAAAAATAAAAATGGGTATGCATATATTAGAAGAGCTACCTACTCCAATCCAGCAACAAGCTCAGCAAATACTAAATATTTTGCAAGAGGAGCTAGCTGCTTATCCGAAAGAACAAGGGCATCATAAAAATAATTTTAAAAATATTATAATCGAATGAATCTCTCTGGATAGAAGGCCTTTTTAGGCTTTCTATCTCTATATTGGAGCGATGTAAGTTGTTTAAAAAACATTCCACTATTATGCTTTGGATGATTCCCTTGTTATTTCTCATTCATAACCTTGAAGAATCTTTCCAAATGCCACAATATCTTGCTAATCAATTTTCAATTACTTTTATAACTAGCCAACAATTTTTCATTGCAATTTCTGTATTAACTCTCTTTGTCTTACTTATCGTCTTTCTATATCAACTAAACTTCTTGTCTTCTATATACTGGATTATTTTTATACAAGGAGCTATCTTCTTCAACTCTGTTCAACATATTATTTTGTTTTTTATTTACCGCTCCTATAATCCGGGCGTAATATCAGCTGTTTTCATTGTTATCTTTTCTATTTTCTTTTTTTCATCCCAAAAACACTTAATTCAAAAAAAGCAATTCGTAATTACACTCGTGTTCAGCTTATTTTCTTACCCCATTATAATTTGGATTACCTTACTACTTGCTAGTTGCTTTCAGTAATAAAAAAAGACCAGGAAAACTCCTGGTCCATTACTCTACTTAACAAACATTGGATTCTATGTTATACAGAATTGGAAGGTACAGAATTAGGGTTTGTTTTGTTTGTTAAGTAGATTATATGTTGAACGAACTAACAGCGGAGGGGTTCCTTCTGTTAGTCCATTAAACCCAATCATTATTTTACGATCTTTTCAAGCTCATCAAGTGAAAGATCTACTGAAATGGAACCATCATTTGTTTCTTTCTTAATTGCCTCTGTTACTTCTTTTGAATGATACAGTTCAATTACTTTTTTCAGTGTTGGATCATCTTTATCTTTCGTACGAGCTGCGAAAATATTAATATATGGCTTCGCATTTTCATTCTTTGGATCTTCTAAGAAAATTGGATCCTTAGCTGGATCTAATCCAGCTTGACCAGCAACACCGTTATTAATAACTGAAGCTGCAACATCTTTTAATACACGAGGTGTTTGCTGTGCGATAACCGGTGTAATTTTTAATTTCTTCGGATTTTCAGCAATGCCGCTTGGATCTCCAAATAAGCCAAAGTCTTTCTTAAGCTTTAATAACCCAGCTGCATCAAGAAGTTTTAATGCACGTGCTTGGTTCGTTGGATCATTGGGAATCGCAATTTCAGAACCATCTGGAATTTCATTTGCTTTCTTATGTTTTTCAGAGTATAAACCCATTGGTGCAATTTGCGTTGTACCAACAGCTGTAATATCTAATTTATGCTCCTTTTTAAATTGCTCTAAGAAAGCAATATGCTGGAATGAGTTTAGCTCAATATCTCCATCAGCTAACGCTTTATTTGGCGTCGTGTAATCAGAGAACTCAACCAGTTTAACTTTAATTCCTTCTTTTTCAGCTTTCCTCTTCAAAATTTCCCAAGCGTCTCCATCCGTTCCAGTTACACCGACACGAACTACTTTTTCTTTCGCCCCTGCCCCCGTGTCTCCACTTGAGCAACCGCTTAACGCTGAAACCCCTACAATCGCTGATAATGCAAATGCTAAAATTTTCTTCATTTTCTTTCCCCTCTTTCTTTTTATGATCTGCGTAAAAAGACTTTCGCAAAGTAGTTTCCTAAATTTTGAGCTAACTGTACGAGAATAATAAGTAAAACGACCGTTACGAACATAACTGATGTATCAAAACGTTGATAACCATATGTCATTGCTAAGTCACCAAGACCGCCACCACCGACAAGCCCAGCCACTGCAGAAAATTCAATTAAACCAACTGTCATAAATGTAACACCTAAAATTAATGGCGCTAACGCTTCTGGTACAAGGATTTCAAAAACAATTCTAATTGGTGAAGCACCCATCGCTTGAGCTGCTTCGATTACCCCTTTCGGAACAGAAACAAGATTTGTTTCAACCATTCTAGCAATACCGATTGATGCAACTAACGTCATTGGGAAAATTGCTGCCGCCGTTCCAATTGTCGTTCCGATAACACTTCTTGTTAGCGGGCTTAAAGCTACTAAGAAGATGATGAATGGAATCGGACGAATTGTATTAATGATAATATTAAGAATAGAAAAGACCCATTTATTTTCTAAAAAGTTTCCTTTTCTCGTTACATATAGAAGTAAACCTAGAGGTATACCAAGAATTGTAGCAAATATAAGGGTTACAATTACCATTAAGAGAGTATCCCCCGTCGCATCTACTATGCGCGGCCAAAATATACTCCAATCAACTCGCATGAGCTTCTACCTCCTTCAGCTGCACTTGCAGTCTTAGATGTTGTAATGCTTTTTGAATTTCCCTCTGTTCACCTTGCAATTCTACAAGAAGATTTCCAAATAGCACATTTTGAAGTTCAATAATATTTCCGTACAGTACATTTACATCGACATTATAGTTTTTTGCGATATATGATAGTACTGGCTGTCCTGTCTCCTCGCCAGTAAATGTTAGACGATAAATCTGACCACCATTTTGAATTTTTGCTAAAACACTTTCCGGTAAATGATCATTAATAACAGAACGTACAAAGTTTTGAGTCGTCTTTGTTTTTGGTTGTGTGAAAACATCAAACAGTTTTCCTTCTTCAATAACTTTTCCTTTCTCCATTACAGCTACACGGTGACAAATTTCTTTCACAACATGCATTTCATGTGTAATAAGAAGAATTGTTAAGTTGTATTCTCGATTTACTTTCTTTAATAAGTTCAAAATTTCTGTCGTTGTTTCTGGATCTAAAGCTGATGTTGCTTCGTCACATATAAGAATATCTGGTGATGTTGCGAGCGCTCTAGCAATACCAACACGCTGCTTTTGTCCACCTGATAGCTGCTCTGGGTAATTGTTTGCTTTATCTTCTAACCCTACAAACTTCAGCAATTCATTTACTCTTTCTTTTATCTCATTCTTTGGTACTTTCGCTAACTTTAATGGATAAGCAATATTCCCAAATACTGTTCTTGAATTAAATAAATTAAAACTTTGAAAAATCATCCCGATTCTTTGTCTTAGCTTCCGTAATTCTTTCGTCGATAATGATGTAATCTCTTTATCATCTATTGAAATCGTTCCTGCCGTTGGTCTCTCTAACATGTTTACTAGGCGTAATAACGTACTCTTTCCAGCGCCACTAAAACCGATAATGCCAAAAATTTCGCCTTTCTCAACTGATAATGTTACATCCTCCACCGCATGAACAGATTGCCCACCTGTTTCATATACTTTACTTACATTGTTAAAAGAAATCATTTTTTCCCCTCCTATATGCTGTGAAAACTTGAAGCAGAGCTCTCGAGGTAAAATAAAAAGTGCTCTCCTTCTTATCAACCATAAAGATAAGAAGGAGAGCACTTATATGTACTCGTTCACATCTTCTCATCTTCCAAGCCTTTCATAGGCTTGCTGGAGTTAGCACGGTATTAAAAAAACCCGTTGCTGAGGTATCGTAGGGCCAGTCCCTCCACCTCTCTGGATAAGAATGTATCGATTTAATTGTCGTTTAATTAATTCTCATTATAGAACTCAGAATAATAAGAGTCAATACATTTTTTAGAAAAATATTAATTATTTCTTTATTAAAATTTTCAGATGAAAAATTCAAGAAAAAATAGTAATCTTTAAAGTTATGTAAAATTCTCCTCTTGCATATTTTTTAAAAGGATAATCTTCTCTACTAATTGAATACCATTATTTGAATATGAAATCGGAGGAAGATAAATATATGAAAACAGCTCTTTTACTCATTGATATTCAAAATGATTATTTTCCACACGGCAAAATGGAATTACGTAATCCAGTCGAAGCAAGCGCATATGCCCGTCGGCTACTACAGCTCTTTAGAAAGAAAAACGAACCTATTTTTCATATCCAACATGTAGCAATAAAAGAGGACGCTACTTTTTTCCTCCCCAATACAGAAGGTGTACATATTCATGAAAGTGTACGCCCACTTAGAGAAGAAACGGTTATACTCAAGCATTATCCAAATAGTTTTCGCGAAACTGATCTTCTAAAGCAATTACAACGTTTAGCTATTGAACACGTTGTCATATGCGGGATGATGACTCATATGTGTATTGATGCTACTGTAAGGGCTGCCTTTGATTTCGGCTTGCAATGTACTGTTATACATGATGCTTGTGCTACAAAAGACCTTTCTTTTAAGAATGCTACTATACCAGCCGTTTATATTCATAACACAATTTTAGCTAGTTTAAATGGTGTCTATGCAAATGTAATGAGTACAGAGGAGTTTTTAGCTACAAAAAAACACTCTCTTCAGTGAGCAAAACCGAAAAGAGTGTTTCTTGTCAAACCATAGATTTTCTTTCAAATTGTATTATACAGGAAATCCTTAAAATGAATACAAAAAAATGTGACTAATAAGTCAACTTTTCTCATTGTTTTGTTTCTATTTACATGTTTATCCTGATATGAATAGGGTTTAGCTAGTTCCAATTACCAGATAGTAATATATGGTAAGTGTTTTTTATTCAAATTAACTAGTTTCTCCTACTATTTATCTGTTTGTTTTTGTTTCTTTTTCAAATACTCCGCACGCAATTTTTCAATTTGCTGCTTTTTATCAAATTTGACAGGCGTCTGTTTTTCATGAAACTTTGCGACAGCTACCTGACCTTTATAATCCAATTGATATTTTCCCATTTTGTTCACCTACTTTTCTTTTCTTGAAAGAGAATTTATTCAACCAATATAATATACCTTATTTTACTGAAGTAAACCTTATATTATTTTTTCTGCTTATATGTATCTTAATCCACATATAAGCAGAAAAAAGAGATCTTCGCAGACTGCGAAGATCTCTTCTACTATTTCTTATAAAGTTTCAGAAGTAGTTTTTGCTTGCATGTGAAGTGCTAAGTAGTCAGGGCCACCAGCTTTAGAATCTGTACCAGACATGTTAAAGCCACCAAATGGTTGGTATCCTACGATTGCACCAGTACATCCACGGTTGAAGTATAAGTTACCTACGTGGAAGTCTTCACGCGCTTTTTCAATATGATCACGGTTGTTAGAGATAACTGCTCCTGTTAAACCGTATTCTGTATTGTTTGCAATCGCAAGTGCATGGTCAAAGTCTTTTGCTTTACAGAATGCTACTACTGGTCCGAAGATTTCTTCTTTCATTAGGCGAGCATCTTCTGCAACGTCAGCAACGATTGTTGGTTGGATGAACCAGCCTTTAGAATCGTCTCCTTCGCCACCTGCTAAGATTCTACCTTCTTCTTTACCAATTGCAACATAGCTCATTACTTTATCGAATGCAGCTTGGTCATTAACAGGACCCATGTTTGTACCTAATACAGCTGGGTTAGCAACTGTTAATTCTTTCGTTAATTCAACAGCACGATTTAATACGTGATCGTATACATCTTCGTGGATTACTGCACGAGAACATGCAGAACATTTTTGTCCTGAGAATCCGAATGCTGATGCAACGATAGATTTAGCTGCTAATTCAAGATCTGCTTCTTTATCAACAACGATTGTATCTTTACCACCCATTTCAGCGATAACGCGTTTTAACCAAATTTGGCCTGGGTTTACTTTCGCTGCACGCTCATAAATACGGATACCTACATCACGAGATCCAGTGAAGCTAATGAAACGTGTACGAGGGTGATCTACTAAGTAATCACCAACTTCAGAACCACTACCTGGTACGAAGTTTACTACGCCAGCTGGTAAGCCAGCTTCTTCTAATACTTCCATGAATTTCGCTGCTACTACAGGAGTTGTACTAGCTGGTTTTAGTAATACTGTATTACCAGAAACTAAAGCAGCTGTTGTCATACCTGCCATAATTGCGAATGGGAAGTTCCAAGGAGAAATGATAACACCTACTCCTAATGGAATGTAAGAGAAACGATTATATTCAATTGGACGGCTTTCTACTGGAATTCCGTCTTTTAATTTCAACATTTGACGACCATAATATTCCATAAAGTCGATTGCTTCTGCTGTATCAGCATCTGCCTCATTCCATGGTTTACCTGCTTCTTTTACAAGAATAGCAGAGAATTCATGTTTTCTACGACGAACGATCGCTGCAGCACGGAATAAAATGTCTGCACGCATTTCTGGTTTTGACTTTCTCCAAGTTTGGAATGTTTCATCCGCTACTTGCATTGCTTTTTCAGCTAACTCACGGCTTGCTTTTGAAACGCGACCAACAAGTTCCTCTTTATTTGCAGGGTTTACAGAAACAATTTTGTCTTCTGTAGTGATTTTTTCTCCCCCAATAATTAATGGATAGTCTTGTCCAAGATAAGATTCTACTTTCTTTAAACCTTCTTCAAACGCTAATTTGTTAGCCTCTACTGAAAAATCTGTAAATGGCTCATGTTTGTATGCTACTACCATTATTTTTAGCCTCCCCTTAGAAAAACGTTTACATTTTACAACATTATTCTACACGATAATTTAGATTTATTCAAATATTCCTAGACTTATATTTTAAAAATTAATTAATTTTTAAAATATAATAAAAAAATAGAGTTATACAAATGTATAACTCTACAAAATATGAGTATATTCCAAAACGTTTTTGCTAATCAATAAAATAGTTACTAACAAGAATAAAGTTCTTACATATCCAACACCTTTTTGAACTGCAAATTTCGATCCAAAATAAGCGCCCAAAATCATCGATAATCCCATAATAATACCGTATTCAAAATGAATTACGTCTAAAAATAAAAAAGTGATTAACGATACGATATTACTAACAAAGTTCAAAAGTTTTCCAGATGCTGCTGCTTGAATAAAATCCAAACCAATTAATAAAAATGCAAAAATTAAGAAGGATCCTGTCCCTGGTCCAAAAAACCCATCGTAAAACCCTATCATTAAAATAACAAAGAAAAATATTAATGTTTTTCTTTTCGTCATCTTCTTATAGGTAGATACACTTCCCCAATCCTTTTTCGCAATAATATAAATGGCAATAAACACCAACATCACAAGCACTAACGGACGTAAAATATCCGGCGGAATAAACTTTACTACTAAAGCACCTGCGACTGCCCCTATAATAGTTAACGGGATTAACTTTCCTACAATTTTAAAATCAACCTTTCCCGATCGAATAAAGTAAATCACACTCGTAAACGTCCCCATCGTTGCAGCTAATTTATTCGTTGCAATTGCCGAAGCTGGTGGTAAACCAACAAACATAAGTGCCGGAAGCGAAATTAATCCTCCACCACCAACAACTGAATCAATAAAAGCTGCTAAAAAACCGAATGCAATTAATAAAATAATGACTTGAAAACTTAATTCGTCCATGCGCTTTACCCCTTACCCCATTATTTACAACATTTTAAATTATAACAAAATTACCCAAGAAAAAAAGCCGTTCCATAAAGGAACAGCCCTTGTATTTAATCTAAAATTTTCACATACGGTTCATCTTGCTTCGCTTCACGTATAATAATCGCTTCTGGACGCTCTACAGATTTAATCGTTACTTGTACTTTCATATAATTCGGGAAGTATTCCATAACAAGCCCGGCTACATATTGTGTAAAGCCAATTATTTCTGCTTTCCCATTAAACTGGACAGGAATATCGAGCTTTATTTCTCTTAATTCATCGTCTCTATACATACCAGTACCGATAACAGCTGTATAGTCGCCTTGGAAATAATCACTTAATTTTGCCTTGAAGTTTGATACTCTCGCCAGATCTTCACGTTTATTATCTGTTTTCGCTTGTTCAGATGGGAACAAATAATATTTCTCATTAATTTGTTTCCAATCCTCAACTGTTTCACTGCCTTTTTCAACATTCGCATAAGAAACAAAGTTACCTGGCACAAGCGAAGACTTTGGAGCCTGACGATAAATCGCAAATGTTATCGGAAGGTTTTTTGTCTCAGGATCTTGTTGATGCATAACTTTCAAGATTTCTGGCACCATTTTTTTCCCTTCCGCTAACATCTTTTCATTCGAAATTGCAGCCTCACGCGGATAACCATGCTCTTCCTCATAATAATGAACCGAATTCATCGCTAATCCAACTACAATGCCGCTACGCTCATTTTTTTCGCCTTTGTTCACATAATAATCATGCTCTAAAATATTTGAAATATATATTGGATTTTTTTTATTTTTCACTTCTAATGATTCGGATCCTGTACCTAATGCAGGATTCAACCCTATGTTCGGGAATTTAACCGCATCTTTTTTTAGTGTATCTTCTAGTTTCTTTTGTTCTGCATCTGTACGTTTTCTTTTAACAAGCATCTGTATATGCTGAGTATCTAGGGCCTTTCCGCCTTTTAAAACATTATCTTTCGTACTAAATGATTCTTTCGCAATACGCATTAATCCTGTTTCAAATTCATCTATATCAAGACGATTACTTACTCCTTGCACAACTAAGCCACGTGCGTTTCCTCCCTCAAATGGAATAGTCGTCTTATAATATTCATCCGAAATAGAGTAATTCGGGACGATTGCTTGCTCTTTTGCTTTCCCCGATTTCTCAACCACTTTTTCATCTTTGTCGGCACCTGCACTACACCCACTTACAAGTAGGCCAAGGCTTAATACCGCTAATGCTATTTTTTTCATGGTAAGTTTGCACCTCTTACTTATTTAGCTCTTGTAAGAACCTCTCTTCATTCCAAACCTCAACATTATGTTTCTCCGCTTGTGCTAATTTCGAACCTGCCGCTTCACCTGCAACAACTAAATCCGTACTTTTACTAACACTTCCTGTTACTTTTCCACCTAATGCCTCAATTTTCTTCTTCGCTTCACTACGTCCCATAACTTCTAATTTCCCTGTTAAAACGACAGTTTTTCCTGCGAAGTACGACTCAACGTTTTGTAAATCAGCAATTTTCATGCCTTTATATGTCATGTTCACGCCGTATTCTTTAAATTGTTGTAATAACTCTAATACGTCTTCATTATCGAAATACGTTACTACGGATTGAGCCATTTTTTCACCAATTTCATTAATTGCTTTTAGTTCTTCTTCCGTTGCCTTCACAAGCGCATCCATCGTTTCGAAATGCTCTGCAAATGTACGTGCTGCTTTCGCTCCGACATGGCGAATACCTAGACCGAATAATAATCGCTCTAATGAGTTTTCTTTAGAATTCTCAATTGCTTGTACTAAATTCGTTGCTGATTTTTCTCCAAATCGTTCTAGCTGTAATAATTGCTCTTTCGTCAACGAATATAAATCAGCAAATGTACGAATATAATCTGCCTCAAAGAGTTGTGTAATGACACGTTCTCCAAGTCCATCAATATTCATTGCATTTCTTGAAACGAAATGGATTAACCCTTCTCGAATTTGAGCAGGACAAGTTGGATTTATACAACGAAGTGCTACCTCTTCTTCTAAACGAACTAGTTCACTCTCACATGCTGGGCAATGCGTTGGCATATGATATTCTTCTTCCTCACCAGTACGCTTATCGAAAATAACATTCACAACTTCAGGAATAATATCTCCAGCCTTCTTCACAACAACGTAGTCACCAATTCGAATATCTTTTTCACGAATTAAATCTTCGTTATGTAAAGAAGCACGACGAACGATCGTACCAGCCACTCGCACTGGCTCTAGCTCTGCAGTCGGTGTTACAACCCCTGTACGACCAACACTTAATTCAATCCCTGTTAATCTTGTTACAACTTCTTCAGCTGGGAATTTATAAGCAATTGCCCATCTTGGACTCTTTGCTGTAGTGCCTAGACTTTCTTGAAGAGCAACATCATCTACTTTTATA
Organism: Bacillus cereus group sp. BcHK124; assembly: GCF_027712065.1. NCBI lineage: Bacteria > Bacillati > Bacillota > Bacilli > Caryophanales > Bacillaceae > Bacillus > Bacillus cereus group sp. BcHK124. The sequence continues at coordinate 19,565 of NZ_JAQFPJ010000023.1, read as the reverse complement.
ACGATCCCATCAATCTCATAATCAAGATGCGGACGTTTTTCTTGCCATTCTTCTACATAAGCTATAACTTCTTCAATTGTTTCACATGTGCGTCGATTTGGATTTGTTTTGAATCCAAGTTCACCTAAGAAATCAAGCGATTCACTATGTGATAGGATTGTTTTTTCTTCTACATTCGCAAGACCGTATACAAACATAGATAAGTTACGCTTCGCTGCAATTTTCGGATCAAGTTGGCGGATTGAACCTGCTGCCGCATTACGCGGATTTGCAAATACATCTTCACCATTTTGCTCTTTTTCTTCATTTAACTTAACGAATGAACGCTTCGGCATATAAGCTTCGCCTCGTGCTTCTAACGTTACTTCTTCATTTAAACGAAGCGGGATTGCTTTAATCGTTTTTAAATTTTGAGTAATATCTTCACCTGTTACACCATCACCACGTGTTGCCCCTTGAATGAAGCGTCCTTTTTCATAATGAAGTGAAACAGCAAGTCCGTCAATTTTTAATTCGCATATATATCTTACATTCGCATCATCAATTCCTTGACGTACTCGTCGGTCAAAATCACGTAAATCTCCTTCGTTAAATGCATTTCCTAAACTTAACATCGGTGACTTGTGTGTTACTTTTTCAAATATATCAAGAACCGTTCCCCCAACGCGAACGGAGGGAGAATCTTCACTCATAAACTCTGGGTTCTCTGCTTCTAATTTTATAAGCTCCTGCATATTACGGTCATACTCCGCATCAGAAACAGAAGGATTGTCTAATACGTGATATTGATAGTTAAATGTATTTAACAAATCACGTAGTTCTTCTATACGTTTTTTTGCTATCTCTTTTGACATATCCTCATTCCTTTCCTATTGTTTCGTCACAGGTGCAAATTTTGCTAACAAACGTTTAACACCAATTGGGCTTGGGAACGCAATATCTAATTCTTTTGCATCACCTTCACCTTTTACACTTACGACTGTACCGATTCCCCATTTTTGGTGGGAAGCTTTATCGCCTACTGCCCAGCCGATTTGTTCGCCGCCTGTCGTCTTAGCTGCAGGACGCGCGAAAGCTGAGCGAGAACGTGTTGTAGTTGTCATTTTACTGCTACTTGCCGTTCTTCCTTTTGCACCAAACGAAGTTTCACGCTTCGGCGCTGTTTCATTTAATGATTCTACTAGTTCTGTCGGGATTTCTGTAATGAATCGGGATGCGGCATTCATACTTGTTCTACCAAATAAAGTACGCATTTGTGCATTTGATAAATACAACTCTTCTTCTGCACGAGTAATACCTACATAAGCAAGACGACGCTCTTCTTGCATTTCATCTTCTTCCATTAGGGAACGAGTATGCGGGAATATTCCTTCCTCTAAACCAACAATAAAGACAACTGGGAATTCTAATCCTTTCGCTGAGTGCATCGTCATTAAAATAACTTCCTCACCAGCAGTCGGGTCTTCATCTACACGATCAATATCTGCAACAAGTGCTAAGTCTGTTAAGAATGCAACAAGGCTCTTATCTTCGCTTTGAGATTCAAATGTTTGCGTAACAGATAAAAACTCATCTAAGTTCTCTAGACGACCTTCCGCTTCTAACGTACGCTCGTTTTTCAACATGTCGCGATAGCCGGTTTTTTCAATAACTTCTTCTACCAATTCTGTAACAGATAAATACTCTTGCATATTTACCCAGTTGTGTAATAAACCTGCGAATTCTTTTACTGCCTTTGTAACCTTTGCACTTACTCCAACATGCTCAATCTCATCGAATACAGCTGTTAATGAAATTCCATTTTGTACACCGTAATTAATAATTTTATCGATAGAAGTCGCACCAATTCCGCGCTTTGGCACGTTAATAATACGTGCGAAACTAATCTCATCATCTGGATTCCCAATTAAGCGTAAATACGCCAAAATGTCTTTAATCTCTTTACGGTCGTAGAACTTCGTACCGCCGACAATTTTGTAAGGAATATTAGATTTCAGGAAAATCTCCTCGACCATACGAGACTGCGCATTTGTACGATATAACACCGCAAAATCAGTATATTTTCGTTTTCCCATTTGAATATCGTCGCGAATTTTTTTCGCAACAAAGTATGCTTCGTCCTTTTCCGTTGCAGCACGATAGTAAGAGATTTTGCTTCCAACTTCATTATCTGTCCATAATTTCTTCGGTTTACGATTCGTATTTCTTTCAATAACAGCATTCGCTGCATTTAAAATATTTTGTGACGAACGATAATTTTGTTCTAACAGAATAACTTGCGCATTCTCATAGTCTTTTTCGAATGACAAAATGTTAGAAATGTCCGCACCACGCCAGCGATAAATTGACTGATCTGAGTCACCTACAACACATAAATTTTTAAAACGTGCTGCCAAATGTTTAACAAGAAGGTATTGCGCTTTGTTCGTATCTTGATACTCATCCACGTGAATATACTGAAATTTACGCTGATAAAACTCTAGTACTTCTGGAACACGTTCAAATAGTTGAATCGTCGTCATAATTAAATCATCAAAGTCTAGTGAGTTATTTTTCAAAAGACGTTTTTGATATTCTGTATATACATCGCTCGTTAATTTTTCATATGGATCAGCAATTGTAATTTTCTTCGCATATTTATCCGCAGATAACAATTCATTTTTCGCATTACTAATACCAGCTAAAATAGAGCGCGGCTCAAATTTCTTCGGATCAATATTGCGCTCTTTCATAATTTTTTTAACTACAGTTAACTGATCACCTGAATCTAAAATTGTAAAGTTACGATTAATACCAATGCGATCGATATCACGTCGTAAAATACGTACACACATAGAGTGGAACGTAGAAATCCAAATATCTTCAGCTTCTGGTCCGACAAGTGTATCAATACGCTCGCGCATTTCACGAGCCGCTTTATTTGTAAAGGTAATAGCTAGTACATTCCATGGCGCTACTCCTTTTTCACCAAGTAAATACGCAATACGATGTGTTAACACACGTGTTTTACCACTACCTGCGCCTGCCATTAATAGAAGTGGTCCGTTCGTTGTTTGTACTGCTTTTTGTTGCTGCGGATTTAAACCATTTAATAATCTATCTGTCATACTCATATACGCCTGCACCTACTCTCCTTTTACTGCTTTAACCGTTTTTAACGCTGCTTTTATATCATCATAAATAATATTTCCAACAACTACTGTATCAGCATGCTGCGCCATTTCCTTCGCCTGTTCAGCATTAGAAATACCACCGCCATAATATAACTTAGCTTGTTTCAATTGTGCTTTTACATTTTTAACAAGTTCAACATCTCCATACGTACCGCTATATTCTAAATAAAATATCGGTAAACGTAATAGCTTGTCTGCTAAACGCGCGTATGCAATCACATCATCTTCTGTTACATCACACTTTGCATCTGTAAGCTGGGCTACTTTCGCTTCAGGATTTAAAACACAATATCCTTCCATAAAAATTTCGTCCCAATCCATAATATCCCCAAATTCTTTCAAAGCTTCATGATGAACGCCTGTTACCCATTCCACCTTTCGGCTATTTAAAACGCTTGGGATATAATAAAAATCGAATCCTGGTGTAATTGCTTCCACATCAGAAACCTCTAACACACAAGGAACTGCATATCTACGAATGCTAACTAGCATGTGTAGTACATTATCAATTGTCACCCCATCACTTCCGCCTACAATAACAGCATCTGTTCCAGACTCACAAATCATTTCTAAATGTTCGTCACTTAATTCCTTATTCGGATCAAGCTTAAATACATGTTTCCATCCGGAAATATCGTACATGAAAACACCCTTTCTTTTCTCAAGTTGTATATATTTCTGTTTAAAATAACAGTTTATTTTCATTAGGATTTTTTAAGTTCACCTTAAATATTTGTTTAAAGCGGAGAATTAAGTTTGGAATCCCCTCTTCCACATTTTTTAAACGAGAGGATTTAATTTTGAACTTCCTTTTATGCATTCTTTCATTATACCAAAAAAAGCTACTTACACACACGCACAATCCAACATCTTTTTCCACGTCAAATGTTGGATTACATATCCGAAAAATCAAAAGGGATACTAATAAAAGAAATAGTATTATCTATTTCAACTTTCATAAAAGGAGTGTTTTTCTAATGAAGCAAAATATCGGTACAATAAATGCCCTAATTCGAATTACACTCGGACTCGTCCTCTTCGGTTGTAGTGCAACGAAACTCGTGCGCAAACCTTGGTGCACTTGGTCTAACATTTTGCTATGGATTGGTGCAATGAAAGTTGCAGAGGGAATTGTTCGTTTCTGCCCTATTGTTGAAATGTGGAAATTCGGAAAATACATGAACATGGGGGCATTTAAAATGCCTAGCATGAATTTTGCTGAGAAGGGACATACTAAAGAAGAAGCGAATCAAACTTCCAAGCACGACAAACCACAGTCAAATGGAAGTTATGACGCTTCTGACAAAGAGATTGAGTCAGCGATTGAAGATATAATCCTGGCAAAACCGCTTTGAATCATTTGTCACGATGCAAGATGCTCTCAAAGGGACTTAGCTGCTGCAGTGGGCGGTTAAGTCTTCTTTATTTTATCACAAAAATAGAACATACATTCTTATTTCAGACATTAAAATATACATAATCAATAAAATTCAGAAAATTAGGTGTACACCTCTTGCTTAAAATGATATAAAAGTGATATCATTTTTATATCAGGAGGCGATCATATGAAAGAAAAACAAGTGTTTTATGTTAATGGTTTTCTTGGGATTATTGGAATTTTGATTTTAGCCGCTATCGGTGTATTTTTCCTCATGCAAGAAATTTTCATAGGAGCAGCATTAACTATTATTTTAGCTGCAGTTCTTGCTACAGGTATTGGTATTGTTCAACCAAATCAAGCAAAAGTCATTACGTTTTTCGGTAATTATTTAGGAACAATTCGTCAAAACGGTTTATTTTTAACGATTCCGTTCGCGTTCCGTCAAACTGTATCATTACGTGTTGAGAACTTTAATAGTAAGAAATTAAAAGTAAATGATGTTGACGGAAATCCAATTGAAATTGCAGCTGTTATCGTCTATAAAGTTGTTGATTCTGCAAAAGCGATGTTCGGCGTTGAACATTATGATCGATTTGTAGAAATTCAAAGCGAAACGGCAATCCGCCACGTTGCAACGAAATATCCTTATGATAATTTCCAAGATGAAACTTGCATTACGTTACGTGGAAATACTGAAGAAATCTCTGAAGAATTAAAACGTGAATTAGAAGCACGCCTTGAAATTGCTGGCGTAGAAGTGTTAGAAACTCGTTTAACACATTTAGCTTATGCAACAGAAATTGCCCATGCAATGCTACAACGCCAACAAGCAAAAGCAGTATTAGCTGCTAGAAAAGAGATTGTTGAAGGTGCTGTGAAGATGGCAAAAGATTCAATCCATATGTTAGATGAAGAAGGCGTACTTGAATTAGATGACGAGCGTAAAGCGAATATGGTGAACAACTTATTAGTTGCCATCGTTTCAGATAAAGGTGCGCAACCAGTTATTAATACAGGAAGCCTATACTAAAAGGCTGTAAATCACTATGGCTAAAAAGAAAAGCTTTCCATTACGTATTGATCCTGAATTACACGCAGTCATCGAAAAATGGGCGAATGATGAGTTTCGTAGCGTCAATGCACACATCGAGTATTTACTTCGAGAAATGGCAAAGCAAAAAGGGAAATTGAAAAAAGATAAAGATGCATAAAAAATCTCGCTGATTTCTCAGCGAGATTTTTTACATATTAGCTTCTCATCATCTCATGCCCAATTGCACGATATCCTATATCACTTCGGTAAAATAGAGCATCACTCTCAATTTTACCAATTTCTTTATACACCTTATCTTTCGCTTCTTGTAAACTATTCGCCTTACAAGCAACAAATAGTACACGACCACCGTTTGTTACAAAATCACCATGTTTCATCGCTGTACCTGAATGAAACACAATTACATCTTGCAATGCATCTAACCCGTTAATAATATCACCTTTTTTATATACTTCTGGATATCCTTTCGAAGCAAGTACAACGCCAATAACTGCTTCTTCTGACCATTGTAACGTTAGTTCACTCTCATCTAATACAGCGTTACATACATCAACTAAATCATTTTCTAGGCGTGGTAATACAACTTCCGTTTCAGGATCACCAAAGCGAGCATTAAACTCAATTACCTTTGGACCATCATTTGTTAAAATAAGTCCCGCATATAAAATACCTGTAAACGATCGATTTTCTGCAATCATCGCTTTAGCAGTTGGATGCAATACGTTTTTTATCGCCTCTTGAACTGCTGATTCCGAAATTTGTGGTACTGGAGAATATGCACCCATTCCACCTGTATTTGGACCTTTATCTCCATCAAAAGCTCGTTTATGATCTTGAGCAATTACCATCGGATGCACAGTTGTTCCATTTACAAATGCCATTAATGAAAATTCTTGTCCATCTAAAAACTCTTCAATAACGACCTTCTTACTCGCTTCACCGAACTTTACATCTTGTAGCATTTCTTTCACAGCCTGTAATGCTTCTTCAAGCGTCATCGCTACTGTTACACCTTTACCAGCAGCTAATCCATCTGCCTTAATAACAATTGGTGCACCAACTTTTTGAATGTACTGTACTGCTTCTTCATAATCTGTAAAAGTTTCATATGCCGCAGTTGGAATATTATATTTTTTCATCAATTCTTTCGTAAAAGCTTTACTACCTTCAATAACAGCAGCCGCTTTATTCGGACCAAATACGCGAAGTCCCTCTTCTGTAAAACGATCAACAATTCCATTCATAAGCGGAATTTCTGGTCCAACGAAAGTTAATTCAACCCTATTCTCTTTAGCAAATAAAACTAATGCATCAAAATCATTTTCATCAATATCAACTGGTGTTGCAATATCGCGCATACCTTCATTGCCCGGTGCTACATACACCTTTTTCACTTTTGTAGATTGTGCAAACTTCCAAGCTAAAGCATGCTCACGCCCACCGCGGCCAATTACCAAAACGTTCATATTTCATCCCCCAATATTTAAATAAGTACAAACTAGAAGCTATGCTCCTAGTTTGTTTTTTCATATCAATCAAAGGTTATCTTGACTGGACTTTTTAAACATCCTCTATTAGTGTTTAAAATGACGTACGCCAGTGAACACCATCGCAATCCCATACGTATCCGCCACTTTAATAGAATCTTCATCACGGATTGATCCGCCTGGTTGAATGATTGCTGTAATTCCTGCTTTTGCTGCTTCTTCTAATGTATCTGGCATTGGGAAGAAAGCATCAGATGCAAGCGCGCTACCTTGTGCTTTTTCACCAGCTTGTGTAATTGCGATTTTTGCAGAACCTACACGGTTCATCTGTCCAGCACCGACACCAATTGTCATATCATCTTTTGCTAAAACAATTGCATTTGATTTCACATGCTTTACAACTTTCCAAGCTAATTTTAAATCTTTCCATTCTTGCTCTGAAGGTTCACGTTTCGTTGGAATTGAAATTGTACTTTCATCTAATGATAACGTATCTTCCTCTTGAACGAGAAGGCCACCTTGTACAGAAGTTAGTTTTTTGCTCGCACTTGTCGATTTTTCAATATTTACAGTTAATAAACGTAAGTTTTTCTTACTTTGCAACACTTCTAAAGCTTCTTTTGAGAAAGAAGGTGCAATAATAATTTCTAAGAAAATTTCATGTAACTTTTCAGCTGTAGATTTGTCAATCTCACGATTCGCTGCAATAATCCCTCCAAAGATTGATACTGGATCCGCTTCATAAGCACGTGTGTATGCTTCATGAATATCAGTTCCTACTCCAACACCACATGGATTCATATGTTTTACTGCTACTACTGCTGGTTCTGTAAATTCTTTTACGATGCTAAGTGCTGCGTCTGCATCATTAATATTGTTATATGATAATTCTTTACCGTGTAATTGTTCTGCGTATGCAACAGAAGAAGTTGCTGCGAATGGCGCTTTATAGAAAGTTGCCTTTTGATGTGGGTTCTCGCCATAACGTAAGTCTTGCTTTTTCTCAAATGTCACAGTTAATGTTTCTGGGCTTTCTTCACCCATTTGCTCTGTTAAGTAGTTAGAGATTAACGCATCATATGCTGCTGTATGGCGGAATACTTTCGCTGCTAATTTACGTTTCGTTTCTTCTTTTACTTCACCGTTCTCTTTCAGTTCTGCTAATACAACATCGTAATCTACTGGATCTACAATTACCGATACAAATTTGTGATTTTTCGCAGCAGAGCGAATCATTGTTGGGCCACCAATATCAATATTTTCAATTGCATCAGCAAATGTTACATCAGGCTTAGCGATTGTTTCTTTGAATGGGTATAAGTTAACGACAACAAAATCAATTGGCTCTATACCTAACTCATTCATTTGTGCTACATGCGTTTCATTATCGCGAACTGCTAATAGACCACCATGAATATTTGGATGTAATGTTTTCACACGACCATCCATAATTTCTGGGAAACCAGTTACTTCAGAAATACCGATTACTTGTAAGCCGTTTTCTTCTAGTAATTTTTTTGTACCGCCTGTTGATATAACTTCGATCCCTTGTTCTAGTAAACCTTTAACAAATTCTACTACTCCTGTTTTATCTGAAACACTTACTAATGCACGCTTTTTCATTTACCCTTCACCCCTGGTTGTATGTTAGTTAACAGTTGGTTCTTTCGTAGATTGAACAATTTGATTCACTGTATTTACGTATAATTTATGTTCAACTTGTTGAATTTTCTTTTGTAAGCTTTCTCTCGTATCCCCTTCAGAAACAACTACTGCTTCTTGTGCAATAATTGGCCCTGTATCCATACCTGCGTCGACATAATGAATCGTTACTCCAGTTACTTTCACACCTGCTTCTAACGCTTGACCAACAGCATCTTTCCCTGGAAAACTCGGTAATAGTGATGGATGAATATTAATAATCCTTCCGCCGTAAGCTTCTAGTAAAGTTGGTCCAATTAAACGCATATATCCAGCTAAAATAACATAATCAATTTCATACTCTTCTAGCTTCTTTAATATCTCTTTTTCAAACGCTTCTTTTGACTCATATGCTTTAGCTGAAAAAGCGAAACACGGGATATGATGATAATGTGCTCGCCCAACAGCGCGTGCTTCTGGTTTATCACATACTAATAAACTAATTTCTGCATCCAATCTTTTTTCTTCTACTGCATTAACGAGAGATTGAAAGTTAGATCCGCTTCCAGAAGCAAAAACTGCTAATCTACTCATAGCGCTGTGCCTCCATTAAAAGTAACGCCAGCTCCTTGTACAGTGCGTCCAATAATACGAGCAGTTTCTCCTTGCTCTTCAAGAAGACGAACAACATCTTTTGCATCTTCTTCCTTCACCGCTACTACCATACCAATACCCATGTTAAAAATATTGAACATTTCTTTCTCTTCCAACTTGCCAACTTCTTGAAGTAAACTAAAGATTGGCTGAATTTCCCAAGATCCTAATTCAATTTCTGCACCGATTCCTTCTGGTAACATACGTGGAATATTTTCAATGAATCCGCCACCTGTAATATGTGCCATACCGTATACTTCATATTTCTTCAATAGTTCTAAAATAGGTTTGACATAAATTTTCGTTGGTTTTAATAATTCTTCACCAAGAGGTAGCTCTAAGCGTCCGTAAATGCGATCTAAAGATAGTTCTCCATCTTCTAGTAATACTTTTCGTACTAAAGAATAACCGTTACTATGAATACCGCTAGATGCTAAGCCAATTAATACGTGACCAGCTTCAATTTTTTCACCTGTTACAATTTTCTTTTTATCAACGATCCCAACTGTAAAACCAGCTAAATCGTATTCTTCTGTAGAATACATTCCTGGCATTTCAGCTGTTTCTCCACCAATTAAAGCACAACCTGCTTGGCGACAGCCCTCTGATATACCTTTGACGATGTTTTCAATTTTACTAGGTTCAGCTTTACCACAAGCAATATAATCAAGGAAGAAAAGCGGCTCTGCTCCTTGGACAACAATATCATTTACACACATTGCTACCGCATCAATACCAATTGTGTCATGTTTATCTGCCATAAAAGCGAGCATCAATTTCGTTCCCACGCCATCTGTTCCAGATACTAATACAGGTTCTTCTAATGCAAATTTTGATAGGTCAAACATACCTCCAAAACCGCCTAAACCGCCTAGTACTTCTTTTCTCATTGTTGTTTGTACGTGTTTTTTCATGCGAGATACCGCTTCATATCCAGCTTCAATATCTACTCCTGCTTGCTTATATGCATTCGCCATCGTTATCTACACCTCGTCTTTTAATTTCTCCCTATCCTGTGCGGGCCGTTTTAAGAAAGAAGCTAGCTTCTACATCAAAAAGAAGTAGAAGCTTTTTTCTTCTTATTTCATACTTTCTAAAAGCTCTTGCTCATAATCATAAAGAGCTGTTGGATAATCTCCATTGAAGTACGCCATACATAGGCCACCGTATTTCCCTTCATATGGACGTCCAATTGCATCTACTAATCCATCTTCACTTAAAAATGTTAATGAGTCTGCACCGATCATTTCACGAATTTCTTCTACCGTATGATTTGCTGCAATTAATTCTTTTCTCGTTTGAATATCAATGCCATAGAAACATGGATATTTCAAAGGTGGTGAAGCTATTCTTACGTGAACTTCTGTCGCTCCAGCCTCGCGAAGCATACGAACAATTCGTTTACTCGTTGTTCCTCGTACGATAGAATCATCAATCATAACAACTCGTTTTCCTTCAACTACACCTCTTACTGCTGAAAGCTTCATCTTAACCCCTTGCTCTCGCAGTTCCTGAGAAGGTTGAATAAACGTACGTCCAACGTAACGATTTTTAATTAATCCTAACTCATATGGAATACCTGTCGCCTCCGCATAACCAATTGCTGCTGAAATGCTAGAGTCTGGTACACCAGTAACAACATCAGCTTCAATAGGAGCTTCTGCCGCCAAACGTTTCCCCATGTTTTTACGTGCTGCATGGACATTAACACCAGCGATATTTGAATCTGGGCGTGCGAAGTAAATGTATTCCATACTGCAAATTGCATGTTCTACATCATTTGTAAAACGATCTACGTGAATTCCATCATCATTAATGATAAGTAATTCACCCGGTTCTACATCACGAATGTATGTTGCACCTACTACATCAAAAGCACATGTTTCTGATGCTACAACGTAAGCATCTCCCATCTTTCCAATTGAAAGGGGACGAAATCCATTTGGATCTAGCGCAACGATCATTTCATTTCCAGTTAGTAAAAGATATGCAAACGCACCTTTCACTTTATTTAGAGCTTCTTTTACACTTTCAATTAACGAATCTTTCGTACTACGTTTAATAAGGTGTAAAAGTACTTCTGTATCTGAACTTGTTTGAAAAATACTTCCCTCTGCCTCTAATTCGCGGCGAAGCATTTTTGCATTAATTAAATTCCCGTTATGAGCTAATGCCATACTATGATCAGAAAAACGGAATAGTAATGGTTGAACGTTAGCCACTTCACTTCCACCAGCCGTCGCGTATCGTACGTGTCCGATTGCTGATTTCCCGTTCAATCCTTCTAGCTCTCCTCTTGAAAACACTTCCGATATTAAACCTAACCCCTTGTGACCGACGATTTTTTCTCCATTATTTACGACAATGCCTGCGCCTTCTTGCCCACGGTGCTGTAAACTGTGCAATCCGTAGTATGAAACTTGTGCCGCATTTTCATGCCCCCAAATTCCGAAAACGCCACATTCTTCGTTTAACCCCTTTATTTCAGCAAGCATGGGATTGCCCCTTTCCAAGCCTTTCTCATTTCATCTACATTTGCTGTAAGTAATACTTCATTTTCTTCATTATGAATTGTCACTTCATTTGTATTTGTTACTTCTCCAACTTGAATTGCTTCTACCGCTTTCTCAAACGCTTCTTTATTTTCACGTTTTACAGTTATCACAAAGCGAGATTGCGATTCCGCAAATAATGCCGCTGTTGCTTCCCCGTCTAATTTCACAGTAGCACCTAAGCCGTTAGCACCAATTGCACTTTCTGAAATTGCAACTGCTAAACCACCTTCAGCAACGTCATGTGCAGATTGAATAAGGCCAGCTTGAATTGCTGCTAATACTTGTTTTTGACGTTTTAATTCTACGTCTAGATCGATACTTGGTGATTGGCCGAAAATTTTGCCGTGAAGCATTTTCTGTAATTCACTTCCACCAAACTCAGCTTTCGTCTCTCCGATAATATAAACTAAATCGCCAGCTTGCTTAAATTCTTGTGTTGTTACATGTTTTAAGTCATGTACTAGTCCGACCATCCCAACTGTCGGTGTTGGATATACCGCTTCACCACTACGTTCGTTATACATTGATACGTTTCCGCCTATAACTGGTGTTTGTAATGTGCGACAAGCTTCACTCATACCATCTACTGATTTCTCAATTTGCCAGAAGATTTCTGGTTTCTCTGGATTACCGAAGTTTAAGCAATCTGTAATTGCAAGTGGCTCTCCTCCAGAACATACGATATTACGTGCTGCCTCTGCTACTGCAATTTTACCGCCCATTTCTGGATCTAAATAAATGTAGCGAGAGTTACAATCTGTCGTCATTGCTAATCCTTTTTCTGTACCGCGTACACGTACAACTGCTGCATCTGAACCCGGTGTAACAACTGTGCTTGTGCGAACTTGATAATCATATTGATCATAAACCCACTCTTTACTTGCAATCGTCGGTTGTTGTAATAGAGCGAATAACGTTTCTTTATAATTTTCTACTTTTGGTGTTTCCATTTTCATCTGCTGGAATTCAGCAAAATATGCTGCTTCTTGTGATGGTTTATGATAAATTGGCGCTTCTTCTGCAAGAGCATCCGCTGGTACTTCAGCTACCATTTCACCTTTATGGAATAAACGAAGCATTTTGTCTTCCGTTACTTTCCCCATCGTAACGGCTGCAAGACCATACTTCTCAAATAAGTCTACTATTTCTTGCTCTCTACCTTTTTTCACAACAATTAACATACGCTCTTGTGATTCAGATAGCATCATTTCATATGGTGTCATTCCTGTTTCTCGTTGTGGTACATCATCTAAGTACATTTCAATACCCATTCCTGCTTTACTTGCCATTTCTGCAGAAGATGATGTTAAACCAGCTGCACCCATATCTTGAATTCCAACAAGTGCATCCGATTGAATAAGTTCTAAACAAGCTTCAATAAGAAGTTTCTCCATAAATGGATCTCCTACTTGAACTGCTGGACGCTTCGCTTCTGAGCTTTCAGATAACTCTTCAGATGCGAATGTAGCACCGTGGATACCATCACGACCAGTTGATGCTCCTACGTACATTACTGTGTTTCCAGCACCGTGCGCTTGCCCTTTTTTAATGTCTTCGTGGTTAATTAAGCCTACGCACATTGCATTTACAAGTGGATTTCCTTCATAACATGGATCAAACTGTACTTCGCCGCCAACAGTCGGAATACCGATACAGTTACCGTATCCTGCAATTCCTGCTACTACTTCTTCGAATAAGTATTTCACACGTGGTGATTGTAATTCTCCAAATCGAAGTGAGTTTAATAGAGCTACTGGACGTGCTCCCATAGAGAATACGTCACGAATAATACCACCAACACCTGTTGCCGCTCCTTGATATGGTTCAATAGCAGAAGGGTGGTTATGACTTTCCATTTTAAATACAACCGCTTGATTATCACCGATGTCTACAATTCCAGCACCTTCCCCAGGCCCTTGCAAGACGCGCTCACCTGTTGTTGGGAATTTTCGAAGTACTGGTTTTGAATTTTTATAACTACAATGTTCAGACCACATAACAGAGAATAATCCTGTTTCTGTATAATTTGGCAGACGGCCTAAAATCTTTTCAACCATGGCGAACTCTTCGTCTGTTAGCCCCATTTCCGCATATATGCGCTCTTCTTTAATTTGTGTTGGATTTGGTTCAAGCATTAACGACATATGTTTCCCTCCACTGTTTTAAGATAGATTGAAAGACTTTTAACCCTTCAGCACCGCCAAGTAATTCATCTACAGCACGCTCTGGGTGTGGCATCATACCCAGTACATTTCCTTTTTCGTTTACAATACCAGCAATATCTGAAACGCTTCCGTTCGGGTTTTCTACGTAACGGAATGCGATTTGATTATTCTCTTCTAATTGTTTAAGAGTCTCTTCATCACAATAGTAATTCCCCTCACCATGTGCAATTGGAATATTGATTACTTCATCTTTTTCATATTGTGATGTAAACATTGTTTCATTATTTTCAACACGTAACTGAACTGTTCGACACATAAATTTTAAGTTTTCATTTCTCATTAATGCTCCTGGTAATAATCCTGATTCAACAAGAATCTGGAATCCATTACATACACCTAAAATTGGCTTTCCTTGCTCAGCTGCTTTCTGTACTGCTTTCATTGCATTCGCAAAGCGAGAAATAGCACCGCAGCGTAAGTAGTCACCGTAAGAGAAACCACCTGGTAGTAGAATTGCATCATATTCATCTAAATTCTCTGTATCGTGCCAAACGTAATCTACTTCTTCGCCAAGCTCATCTTTAATTGCATGGAACATATCAACATCACAGTTCGAACCTGGAAATACTATTACGGCAAATTTCACTGTGCGACAACCTCCTCAACTTCATAACGGAAGTCTTCCATTACAACGTTTGCTAATAGTTTTTCACACATTTCCTTTACCTTGCTATCTAAGTCGGTTACCGATTTATCAATTGTTAGTTCCATGTACTTTCCAATTCGAACATCCTGTACTTCTGTGAATGAAAGGCTATGAAGTGCTCCTTTTACTGCTGTTCCTTGTGGATCTAATACGCTTTCTCTTAATGTTACATATACCTTAACTTTATACATGTGAAATTCCCCCTAAACGTTTTAAAATCTCTTCATAAGCATCTGTTAAATTTCCAAGATCACGACGGAATACGTCTTTATCAAACTTCTCATTGCTCGTTTCATCCCATAAACGGCAAGTATCTGGTGAAATTTCATCTGCTAAAATGATTTCTCCTTCATCCGTTACACCAAACTCTAATTTGAAATCTACTAATCTTACACGACAGCTTGCGAAATGATCAATCAACACTTGATTGATTTGTAGAGCCATATCTCGTAATACGCTTACTTGCTCTGGCGATGCAACGTTTAATACACGAATATGATCTTCCGTTACAAGCGGATCTCCTAAATCATCATCTTTGAAGTAAAATTCTACGATTGGTTCTGCAAGTACAGTTCCCTCTTCCATTCCTAATCGTTTTGAAAGACTTCCTGCAATTACATTTCTTGTGACAACTTCTAAAGGAATAATACTCACTTTTTTAACAAGTTGTTCTGTTTCAGATAGCTTCTCAACAAAGTGTGTTTTAATTCCTACTTCTTGTAACTTTCTGAACAATAAAGTTGTAATCTCATTGTTCAAACGACCTTTTCCTGTAATCGTCTCTTTTTTCTCCCCATTGAAAGCAGTCGCACTATCTTTGTACTCTACCCAAACCATATCTGCTGATTCTGTACGATAAATTCTTTTTGCCTTACCTTCATACAGCAATTCTAGCTTTTGCATTTCGCAAGCCCCCTGTAGTTTGAAAAATGTGAATAATGTTTTTATAAAGAATGGCACAGAATGACTCTATTCTGTGCCATATGAAATTTTACGCTTCGTTTAATCCAAGGCGTTCAAAGATTGTATCAACGTGTTGCATATGATGCTCATAGTTGAAGCATTCATTAATTTCTTCTTGTGTTAACTTGCTCGTAATACGCTCATCAGCTTCTACAAGCTCTTTAAATTGTACTTGTGTTTCCCAAGCTTCCATCGCTTTAGGTTGTACGATATCGTAAGCTTCCTCACGTACCATACCTTTATCGATTAATGTAAGCATTACGCGCTGAGAATAAATTAAGCCGTATGTTCTTGTCATATTACGTTTCATATTCTCTGGGTATACAGTTAAGTTTTTAACAATATTACCAAAGCGGTTTAGCATGTAATTTAACGCGATTGTAGCATCTGGTAAAATTACGCGTTCTGCTGAAGAGTGAGAAATATCACGCTCATGCCATAATGGAACATTCTCATAAGCTGTCATCATATAACCGCGGATAACACGAGCTAAACCAGTCATATTTTCAGATCCAATTGGATTACGCTTATGCGGCATTGCAGAAGAACCCTTTTGACCTTTTGCGAAAGCTTCTTCAACTTCACGTGTTTCACTCTTTTGTAAACCACGAATCTCAACTGCCATCTTTTCGATAGACGTTGCGATTAATGCAAGTGTTGACATGTAATGTGCATGGCGATCACGTTGCAATGTTTGTGTTGAAATTGGTGCTGCTTCTAATCCTAAGTTTTCACAAACATACTTTTCTACGAATGGATTGATATTTGCATATGTACCAACCGCACCAGATAATTTACCAACACGAACTGTATTAGCAGCTTGTTTGAAACGCTCTACGTTACGTTTCATTTCTTCATACCAAAGACCAAGTTTTAAACCGAATGTTGTTGGTTCTGCATGAACACCGTGTGTTCTTCCCATCATGATCGTGTATTTATGCTCTTTCGCTTTGTTAGCTAAAATACTTACAAAGTTTTCTAAGTCTTTTAATATGATTTCATTCGCTTGTTTTAAAATGTAAGATAACGCTGTATCTACTACGTCTGTAGATGTTAAACCGTAATGAATCCATTTACGTTCCTCGCCTAATGCTGGTGTTTCTGATACAGCACGAGTGAATGCAACTACGTCATGACGTGTCTCTTTTTCAATTTCATAAATACGATCAATATCAAATGATGCATGCTCACGAATTTTTTTAACATCTTCTTTCGGAATATCGCCAAGCTCAGCCCATGCTTCACAAGCTAAAATCTCAACTTCTAACCACGCTTTAAATTTGTTCTCTTCCGTCCAAATTGCACCCATTTCTGGGCGTGTATAACGACTAATCATCTTTTTCCCTCCAACAGTTGTTCTTGATGGTCCCAAATATGCAAACTCTTCGCTTTTTCTAGAGCGACTTCAATATTATCATTTAAAATATTAACATGCCCCATTTTTCGCTGCGCTTTTGCTTCTTCTTTTCCATACAAGTGTAAATAGCACCCGGTTAATCTATTCACTTGTCTTAGGACCCCTTCTATATGTTCGCCTAAAATGTTTACCATGACAACTGGTTTTAACAAATTTGTTTCTCCAAGAGGTAAATTACAGATTGCTCGAATATGTTGGCCGAATTGACTCGTTTCACATGCATCCTGTGTATAGTGTCCTGAATTGTGAGGTCTTGGTGCTAATTCATTAATGTAAATCTCACCATCAGCTGTAGCAAACATCTCTACCGCTAGTGTTCCCACAAGTTCTAGTTCATCCGCAAGCACTTTTGCATAAGCAATAGCTTTTTGAGAAAGTTCTTCTGTAATGCGAGCTGGAACGATGGATTCATGCAAAATGTTATTTACATGAATATTTTCCGCTACCGGAAATACTTTCGTTTCACCACTTACACTACGAATGACAATAACTGATACTTCTTTTTCAAAAGGCACCCATTTCTCTAAAATACACTCTGCTGCATTCGCAAGCTCTCGCGCTGTATCAACGTCATCCTCACTTCTTAAAACAACTTGCCCTTTCCCATCATATCCACCTGTCGTCGTTTTTAAGACAGAAGGATATGATAACTCAGCGATTGCTTCAGTAAGCTGACCTTGATTTTGAACTAATCTATACGTTGCTACTGGTAATCCTGCTTTCTCAATCGCATTCTTTTCTGTAAAACGATTTTGCGTTTTACTTAACAACTGACTGCCTTGCGGTAAGTAAGCATGTTTTTCAAGCCATTGTAAACATCTATAATCAATATTCTCAAATTCATATGTGACAACATCACTGATCTCTGCTAAATGCTGAATTGCTTTTAAATCGTCATATGATGCAACAATTTCAATATCAGCAACTTGTGCACATGGTGAGTTTTTTGTAGGATCTAAAACAGCAATTTTATATCCCATCTCCTTAGCCGCCAATGCCATCATTCTTCCTAGCTGGCCGCCTCCAATAATACCGATTGTTTTTCCAGGTAAAATGATTCTCGTCATACTAGCTCACTACCTTCGCGCACATCTTTTTCAATTGCTTCTCTTCTCAATTCTAATGCATCATATATGTCATCATGGAATGATCCAAGTATTTGTGCAGCAAGTAAACCAGCATTTGTTGAACCAGCCTTACCAATTGCAACAGTTGCAACTGGAACCCCTCCTGGCATTTGGACGATGGATAATAATGAATCTAAGCCGTTTAACGCTTTTGATTGAACTGGAACTCCGATTACAGGAAGATTTGTCTTCGCTGCAACCATTCCTGGTAAATGTGCTGCTCCACCAGCTCCAGCAATAATAACTTTCAATCCACGTTCACGAGCCGTCTCTGCATATTCAAACATATAATCCGGAGTCCGATGAGCGGATACAACTTTTTTCTCATACGGTATATTTAATTCATCTAAAATGTCACAAGCATATTTCATTGTTTCCCAGTCTGACGTGCTTCCCATTATGACTCCAACTAGTGATTTCATATTAGAATCCCCCCGATTCAAATAAAAAAAGCCTGAAATAGAACAGTTTCTCTTTTACTATGAGAGAAAGCGCTCTACTCAGGCATACGTATCCCTTGTGAATAGAAAAATACCGAGTGACTTTCCCTCATAGTCTAACGAATAACGGTCGTTAGGTAGAGACTTGCAGGCCATATCCCCGCGATTATATGAGGTCTTATATATTATTCTTTCTATGGCTATATTAACAATATTTCATAAACAATGTCAACAAATAATCGAATGTTTTTTTATTACTCATCAATAACGTTCGTGTTTTAGTTATATTCAAAAGAATAATTGTAACTATATGCAAGAAGGATAAGCAATTAGAATATATATTTCTAGAGATCTACCATACACAAAACGGTTTGTATAAAGAAATAACAGTTCCTATCATAAGGATTGTTTGGGAGCACTTAGAAAGCCTGAAAAGCAAAAAATCATTACTATTACCCTCAATAGCCTCATTTTCATTCTTTTCTCTCATTAAGATTACTAAATTTACGGATTATGACATTTGATATATAAAAATAAACACAAAAAAACCTAAGTCGAAACGACTTAGGTTTTTGCTTGGCGACGTCCTACTCTCACAGGGACAAGGTCCCAACTACCATCGGCGCTAGAGAGCTTAACTTCCGTGTTCGGTATGGGAACGGGTGTGACCTCTCTGCCATCATCACCAAACTATGAAGGCATATTCCTTCAAAACTAGATAACATTTGCTACATATTATATGGTTAAGTCCTCGATCTATTAGTATTCGTCAGCTCCACATGTCACCATGCTTCCACCTCGA
>NZ_JAQFPJ010000022.1:0-77798 GCF_027712065.1 Bacillus cereus group sp. BcHK124 | reverse complement strand
GAGATAGACTTTGCATCTAATCTAGTAGCAGAAGCTACCCTGTGGGAATGCGACTTCTTGTCGCACCATAATTATCGTTATTGGAAGTTAGATAACTTTGCTGATTCCCTAATAGAATGGAAATCGATTATTTTTATCTTTTTTATTAACTTTAAATTTATTTAAATAAATCTTTTTAAATATTCGCCAAATATTTTATTCATAACTTTGGGGGTGTTTTCTAAATAAACATTAATTTGTTCAATGTTCGATTCAAATTTATCAGAGTTACTTTCATCTGTTGGAAAATCAGATATTCCTTTTATAATAATGCACTCAACATCATTCTTCTTACAGATATAAGCAATTGCACCCGCTTCTGTATCAGCTATTATTATTTCGTTTTCTTTAAGTTCTAAATAGTCCTTCCACATAACTACTGCTTTATCAGCGGTGCCAATTGTTCCGGTGTAAAAATCATTTCCATATCTTGATAGATCGATATCGACTATGAAGGATTGTTTAATAAAAGGCTCAATTTCTTTTACTGTGCAATCATATTGAACGGCTTTATCTGGTACAAAAATATCCAAATTACTGAACCTATCATCTATTCCTGCACATGTTCCAGCAACGATTACTTTAGTTAAATTAAATTTAGAAATCATATACTGATTACCACCAACACCATTTACTTTTCTTACACCGGTACTATAAAAAAACAAGTTCAGTATCATTAATTGTTCTCATGAAATACTCGCCATAAGGATAACCGAAACGCTCGTTATCTTTTATGCTAAAGTATTCCAATGTCGCTTCATATTCCCACTTAGTTGCTATACTTATTCCTATCATCGACTTACCACCCTACAATATTCTAAATTAAGCTCAATACTTTCTATAATTTACTCCCTTTTTTTCGAGGGAAAGGAAAAAGAAACCCATATAGCATCATTCTCTTTTTGATTTATAAAGTCCTTTTCTTATTGAACTATCTTGTCAGTTAGCCGAACAAGAACTATCTCATTTTCGGGTGAATATTATATACATATGTAGTTCATATAACATCTCATTATCAGTAGCAAGGAAAAAGGAGAACCCTGCTCTCACAAGGGAACCTTCTTTTTTATTTCTATGAATCTATACATGTTTTATACATTCCTATCCTAACGCTGTTTTAGTGTTCTTGCTTATTACTGGATTAGCAAAAAAATCGTATATAATCTTGCATGCTCTTAGCATAGGTTTTTCAAACATACTGGCATTCCCGAATATTCGCTTTCTGATGGCATTTCTTAAACTTTCATTAAAACACTCTCCCCTCCTTTGTCTATCTTTGTGAGTAACTCTTCTTGTTTATTTAAAGTCCTCCCCCCAAAGCCAAACAAATGATTCAGTTTATCCAGTATGTAAATAAAAAGGATAATCCCCCCCCTAATGGACTAACTATCCTATAACTTCTTATCTAAACTTAATAAAACTAGAACTTCTTTTCCTATGTATCATTATTTCGTTATTTCACCAAACTGAGCTCTCGTAACTTTCACCAAGTCATCCACTTTCAGCTCAATTTGTACACCAATTTTCCCGCCGCTTACAATGATCGTTTCAAGTGATTGAGCACTCGCATCAATACATGTAGAAAATAACTTCTTCATTCCGACTGGTGAACAACCGCCGCGAATGTATCCTGACACTTTCGTAATATCTTTTACAGGAATCATTTCAATTTTCTTTTCACTTACTGCTTTTGCAGCAGCTTTTAAATTTAGTTCCTCATCTACCGGAATAATAAACACATGATAATTTTTACTATTTCCTTGAGCGATTAACGTTTTATATACTTCTTTCACTTCTCGTCCAATTTTCCCGGCTACTGATACGCCGTCAATTTTCCCATCATCTGGATCATATGACATCATCGAATATTCAATTTTTTCTTTATCTAATATTCGCATCGCATTTGTTTTATCTTTTTTCATAACGTTCTCCTTAAAAGGTTATTTCATATTATTAAGTTTTATTATACACCCTTTTCCATTTCTCCTACATAACTTCACGTATATTTCAAAACTAAAAATATTGATAATTCAAAAATCATCTGATATACTTTGAAAAAAACTTATGTTAAGGAGAGATTTGTAATGCGAAATGTTAATACTTCTTTCCAACTTCATCATCATACGTAACGCCGTGTATCCGAAGAAAAATTTTTCTTCGTGGGTACAGGGCTTTTCCTGTTGACCCACGAAGCGTTCATAAAGCTATGTGGGTATTTTTATACCTGCATAGCTTTTTTTAATTTAAGAAGGAGTGATTACTATGGAAATGAAAAACGTAAAAGGAACGAAAGACTATTTACCAGAGGAACAAGTGCTGCGAAATAAAATTAAAAGAGCTTGTGAAGATACGTTTGAACGATACGGATGTAAACCGTTAGAGACACCAACGTTAAATATGTATGAGCTTATGTCATACAAGTACGGCGGTGGTGATGAAATTTTAAAAGAAATATATACGCTTCAGGATCAAGGAAAACGTAACCTTGCCTTACGCTATGATTTAACAATTCCATTCGCAAAAGTCGTTGCAATGAATCCGAACATCCGCCTCCCTTTTAAACGGTATGAAATTGGAAAAGTATTTCGAGATGGGCCAATTAAACAAGGAAGATTTCGTGAGTTTATACAATGTGACGTTGATATAGTCGGTGTAGAGTCTGTCATGGCAGAAGCGGAACTTATGAGCATGGCATTTGAACTGTTCCGAACGTTAAACTTAGAAGTAACGATCCAATATAATAACCGAAAATTGTTAAACGGTATTCTCGAATCTATTAACATCCCTACTGAACGAACGAGTGACGTCATTTTATCATTAGACAAAATCGAAAAGATTGGGATAGATGGTGTACGAAAAGATGTATTAGAGCGCGGAATTTCTGAAGAAATGGCTGATACGATATGTAATACTGTTTTATCTTGTCTAAAGCTTACAATTGCTGACTTTAAAGAAGCTTTCAATAATCCACTCGTTACCGAAGGAATAAACGAATTGCAACAATTACAGCAATATTTAATCGCACTTGGAATAAATGAAAATGCTATATTCAATCCATTTTTAGCACGGGGACTGACAATGTATACAGGTACCGTGTATGAAATCTTTTTAAAAGATGGATCGATTACATCTAGCATCGGTAGCGGTGGTCGATACGATAATATTATTGGAGCATTCCGCGGTGATAATATGAATTATCCAACAGTCGGTATTTCATTCGGTTTAGACGTTATTTATACAGCACTATCACAGAAAGAAACGATATCATCTACAGCGGATGTATTTATCATCCCGCTCGGAACAGAATTACAATGCTTACAAATCGTCCAGCAATTACGTTCTACCACTTCCTTAAAAGTCGAACTTGAACTAGCAGGACGTAAATTAAAACGTGCCCTTAATTATGCCAATAAAGAGAATATCCCTTATGTGCTTATTATTGGGGAAGACGAACTTAGTACAGAAACTGTTGTGCTCCGGAATATGAAGGAAGGTAGTGAGGTGAAGGTTCCACTTTCTTCTTTGAAAGATAATACATTTAATAATTATTGTAATATACCCATTAAGTTATAGCTGTGAATCCTTCCTAAAGCATAATCTATGTAAGCTAAAAACTCCATTTAATAATGGAGTTTTTATTGTTATTTATTAATGTTTAAATGTAAATGTCTGTTTATACTTTCTTTTCGACTCACAATCTTTTTGTCCATCTTTTAGCAACCTAGAAGGCTTTTCTTGCCAAGTTATAATAACTTCAAGTTCATCAGACTGAACCGATATAGGAAAATTCGCATGATTAAAAGCAACTTCTTTACTTAACACATGATCTTTTTTAGAAGTGAAAAGTTCATACTTCGTCTGGGAATCTGGTTCATTTCGAAATACTTCAACGGTTACATGATAAGCGTCCTTCCCGATATCTTGAACCTCGAAACCATACGTATCAAAAACATCCTTTTTAGCTGTCACTAAACCAGTTTTTTTATCAGGTTGCTTAATTTCTATTTTCCATCGATCTGACGTTTGAGAAATCGGTAAATGCTTTGGAGAAAAAGCATGAACAGTGAAAGAACTTCCAATTACGAAACAAAATATGCATAAGAACGAAAAAAGCATTTTTTGCATTATGATAACCTCCATTGTTTTAAGTTTTGAATTACTGTTCCCTAAAAGCAATGGATATATTATCCCTTAAATAAAAAGCACCTTAATCCCTTTATAGAATCTCGTATACAAGTTTTTAAACAACTGAGATTAACTTAATAATCTAGTCAAATATTTTTCACTTACTTTCTGATCAATGTGGATAACGTCCCTTCCCCTTATTGAGTTGGTTTTTCTATTTTATAAATAACCAATAATTAGTTAACATAAAAAAATTATATTCTACTAAAATCTACAAATAATTAATATCCAATTACCTCCTAAAATAAGTAATATATAGATATTACTTATTTTAGGAGGATTCACTTTGAAAACCTACATCCAAGCACTAAAGTGGACTACAGGGATCTATCATCTTTTATTGATTCCTTTTTGTTTTTTATTTCTAAGTCGTGTTAACCTTTATGGGATACCTTTACTACTATTGATTGCTTTACATATCACTACTATTTTATTATTTAAAAAAGAGGGCATGAATACATACCCTCATTTGATTAATCAGGTAGTTACTATGAGATATAGCACGTAAAAAATAATCCTCCTTATAAGCTGATACGCATACTAAAGAAGTAGAACTTGATTTTTCGTACGTATGAAATTCATTTTTCATGGAAAACTATATTAGTATGTATGCAGTTTAAACGCTCTATTTATTAGAGTTGGACAGGAGGAGAATGAATATGTCTGATATTGAAGTTGGCGAAGTGTTTACTCTTAGTGATGAGAATAACGAAGAGCAAGAAGTAGAAGTACTTGGAGCGATGGATGTCGAAGGCGCAGAATATATTGCCGTTGCCTTTGTGGAGGATATCCAAACAGAAACTGAAGAAGACATTGATATTTTCTTTTTAAAAGTAGAAGAAGATAGCGAATTCTCATACATTGAGAATGATGAAGAGTTTGAAAAAGTATCTGCTGCGTTTGAAAAGATTTTGGATGAGCAAGAGCAAGAAGAATAGGAATGAAACAGACGAGGGCGGATGCATATCCGCCCTCGTCTGTTTCATCACGCATTCAAAGACTTATGTAGCAATTCCAGTACATCTTTCATCACAAAAGGACCGTCTTTTTTCACATGCTCAGCGAATTCTGAAACTAGACGTAATGTTTTTACACTTTCAATCGGATGCTCGCCTGACGCACTTTCGGCAGAAAGCATAACAGCGTTCGTTCCGTCCAGTACAGCTTGAAACACATCAGTTACCTCAGCCCTCGTTGGAATAGAATGATCTACCATAGATTGAAGCATTTGTGTCGCTGTAATAACATATGTATTCGTTCGATTACATTCCTGAATCATCATTTTCTGCAAGAGCGGAACAAATTGGAACGGCAACTCAACTCCTAAATCGCCCCTTGCAATCATAATTCCGTCCGCTTCTTTACATATATCTTGAAAATTCTCGATTGCTTCCATCGTTTCTATTTTAGCGATTAAATTTGGCAAAGTTTCTTTATGCCGCTGTATAAAATCACGTATTTCTTTTATATGATCAACTTTTCGCACAAAAGAACATGCGATATAATCAACATTTTCTTCTAAAAGAAACTGAATATCTTGTTTATCTTTCTCTGTAATAGCCGGTAAACGAACGATTGCGCCTGGTAAGTTCACCCCTTTATGAGATGAGATATTACCACCTGCTTTGACCTTTGTTTCTATTTTATCCTTACCTACCTTCTCTACGATTAACTCAACTTCACCATCATTCATTAAAATTCTACTTCCGACTTTCACATCATTCGCGATCCCTTCATAATCAACACTTGCTTCCGTACTACTCCCTGTAACTGGTTGCGTATGTAAAATAAAAGAATCTCCCGCCTGAAGCGTAATTTGTTCTCCTTTTATTTCACCTAACCTTATTTTAGGACCTTGTACATCGCCTAAAATTTTAATAGAATCGTCTAACGATTTCACTAAACGAATAATATCTTTATGACTTTCATGCGTTCCATGTGATAAATTTAGCCGAACAATTTTCATACCATTGCTTATTAACTGCGCTAACGTTTCTTTATTATTACTTGCTGGCCCAATTGTACAAATTCGATCGATTGTCACTCTTATCACCATCCTTTTTCATTATGATTCCCATAAACTTTCATTACACTCTCAACATAAAAAAAGCCTACTCCCACAAGTAGGCTTTTGAAACTACGAAAGTTTCGTTAATAACTGATTTAAATCTTTTTTCGTTTTCGTCGTCAATGACTTCATTTTAGTAATATCTATCTTTTCTTTCTCCGCTCCTACAATTAACGGATACATACTTTGTCCAATTGTTTTAGATTCAGCTGGGTGTGATGTTTCTAACTCTTTCTCAATTACATCCCACTTTGCATTAATTTGTTTTCCAAGTTTATTTACTGTTTCTAATTTCGGATTCGCAGCTAATTGCTTGTCTAAACTATCAATTAATGCCGCAACTTCTTTTACATTTGTTTTCACCGCTACGTTTTTCTTCGGATCTTTCGTTGTTTTTCCGTCTGAGTTTGTACTTGTACTTTGATCTGTTGTTTTCCCGCTAGTCGTTTGATCATTCGTCTTTCCTGTCGTCTCTTTTTCTTTTGTTTTTACATTCTCATTTTGAGTTGATGTTTTACCGTTACTTTCTGTTCCTGATGATTCTTTCGTATTTTTTGCATCTTTATCTGTTTTTTCATTTGAAGAAGTATTTGTTTCTTTTTCAGTATCTTTCGTTGTTTTTGACGCTTCGTCTGCGCTTGTCGTTTTTGCCTCTCCTTCATTTTGTGCTGTTACTTGCTCTTTCTTTTCTGCCTCTTTATCTGCTGAAGGACTACAAGCTGCCATAGTAAGCATTGTACCAATTGTTATCGATGCGATAGCGACCTTTTTCATTTTCATATAAATCCCCCTATGTTTACGTAATTTATCCTCCCCTTTACGATTCGATTTCCCCTTAAAAAATCCCTTTTCATACGAATTATCATTTTTCCGACAGTAATCTTCATAATAATACGTACAAAAACTGATAAAACAATTTAAATATTCGAGTTTCTTCTACTTCATTTTTCTTCTCTTTACTAAAAGAAAAAGAGTATATTGTCATATAAAGAATTACGATCCTTATATGACGATATACTCTTCTATCAAATTTTTCTCTTTCTTGACATTTTATTTATACAAAAAAATAAAATTTTCTTTCGTTTTTTTGTTTCTCAACAATTGTTAACATAATATATTTATGAGTAACCACCATTCGAATGAATAATTTGCCCTGTAATCCATTTTGCTTCTTCACTGACTAAAAAAGAAATTAAGCGTGCTGCATCCACGGGTTCTCCTACTTTACCTTGTGGAAACTTCCATACTAAATGATGATTCAGCTCCTCTGTAATCCATCCTGTATTCGTTGGTCCTGGATCAACAGCATTCACTGTAATCCCCTTCTCCATCGCAACTGGTGCTACTGATTTTGTAAATGCTTCAATTGCTCCTTTCGTCGCTACGTATGCTAGTTCATCAGGCATTGGCCCGAGTGACTGCCCTGAAGTAAGATTAATAACACTGCCACTCGCCTTGCTTGCATAATGTTTTATAAATAATGAACTTAATAACATAGTAGCGCGAACATTTACTGTATAATGTTTATCTAACTGTTCTACATTTAATTCTTCGATTCTCGTATGAGCAGCATACGCTGCATTATTAATTAAAATAGATGGATCACCTAACCGTTCTGATACCATATAAAGCAAACGGTTTGGCGAATATGACTGCGATAAATTGATTTCTGCCATTTCACAGCGCACACCTAAACTTTCAATCTCCTCTTTCAACAAAAAGGGCTCTTTGTCATGCATTCCCCACGGCATCGCTTTATCATACTGAGACCAGTACGTGAAAAAAATGTCTATTCCTTTTTGAGCAAGCACCTTGCATACAGCTGCACCAATTCCATTCAGACGAGTTGCCCCTGTTACAATTGCTATTTTCTTCACCTTTTCTCCTCCACCTATGGATAAATCCTCTGCACGAATACAGAGGATCTATCTTTTTATTCAATATTTGACAATATACGTTCTGCACCTAATTTTAAAATTTTAATAAAGATATAATTTACAATCGTAAACATTACAAATAAAACGATAAACATAACCCACAGTCCGACATGAAGGAAGAAGTATAATAGACTTACTCCCGCTACAATAACTAAAGCTATTAAAATATTAGCTAAAAAATTCCACAAAGTTGTATAGCGGCTCTTAAATAATTTCTGCTCTGTATCCCAATGTATATCTGCAGTTTGTGCATCCCAGCGTGTGCCGATTAAATTAATTAGTAATAAACCGTTCGCACTTAATAAGAACCAAAGAACCATAAATACTGGAGAAATTCCCGCTACAACTGCCATCGTAATACCGAACACTGCTAAAATAATTACATTAATTAACCAAGCCGTGATTGCTTTTGCAAAAAAGATATCCGAAGCTTTTACAGGTAAATATCGATTTACAAACCAAGAGCTTCCATCACGTGAGAATGAAGTTGTTGCGATGACGTTACTTCCCATTAAAAATAGCGATGCACAAAGACCAACGCCAATTGCAAGACCTGCTGATTTTGGGTTATCAATATAACCTGTAATCCACTCTAAATTTCCATCTTGCACGAATAAAATGAAGAACAACATAATCGGCATAACAAAAGTTTGTACGATACAATTTAAGAAAAATTGTGGTGTACGGAATAACGTTTTAAATTCTTTTTTCACATACGCTTTTAAATGTGAACTTTGTACCGTTGATTTTTGTAAACCTTCTGCTGAAATGACCTCTTTTTTTGCTGTACTCGTTGAAAGTCCAATAACCCCTTTTAAATATGTACGCTCTGCAATGTAATAAAACAACACAAAAAATACAAATGAAATAAGTGCAAAGATTATTACATATAAAGGACCCTTCCAATTTGCATTTTCTACTAATGCTACTGCTCCAAAATATGTAGTTGGAAAATAGTTTGTCATTTGTACTAAAAGAGAAGACTGGTTATTTGCAAGGTAATCCGCAATTGCATCTTCAGAAAACGAACTTTTATTTTTCCACTGTAAAAACACATTAATTCCTACAATAAATAGTATACTTACGATTCCAATAAATATATTTCCTCGGTCTTTATTTTTCCCTATATTTGTATACCTCATAATAACTGTCATGAGTAATGAAGCTAATACTAACGGCACAATCGGGAAGAGTATGTAAATAAAAATCATGTATATGTAATATGTAATAAATGCGCCACTTTTTAAACCGTACGTAATGAAGATTGGTAGTAAAATGAATGAACTCATTACGTATTGTGTAATTAATACTGTTAAAAATTTTGCCGAAATAATTTGCGCTGGTTTTAATGGTAATGGTAATAACATTTCAATGTCATTGCTGTAGTAAAATACAGTTAAAATGTTCGTAATACTCATTAAAAATACCCATATACTCGCAATCGCAAGTCCCATTGCGATAATCATTCCTGGATCTTGCCCTAAATGTATCATTCCCTCATACATTGCATGCGTAATAGAACCAAACAGTAAAAAGCCGACAAATAAAATAGCTGCAAATGAAAATACGTACGCCGCTCGTTTCTTCTTATCTGTTAAAAAATCTGCATAATTTAATTTCAATAATACTTTCGTTAACGTCCAAATTTTACTCATTGCCCGTCATCTCCAAGAACATTTTTTCAAGTGATTCGTTGGATTTAAAATGATCTCTCATTTCATCTAAATTCCCTTTGAACTGCAAATTCCCCTTATTAATAATCGCGACGCGGTCACATAATTTTTCTGCCACTTCTAATACGTGTGTAGAGAAGAATACAATCTTTCCTTTATCTGCATGTTCTCTCATCATTTCTTTTAAAATATATGCAGATTTCGGATCGAGCCCAGTTAACGGTTCATCTAAAATCCATACATCTGGCTCATGCACGAGCACACCAATAATAACGATTTTTTGTCTCATACCGTGCGAGTAACTTTGAATTTGATCCGATAAAGCATTGTAAAGATCAAATTTCTTCGCTAAAGTCTCGATTCGTTCTTGGCGTACTTCTTTCGGCACTTCATACATATCTGCCATAAAGTTCAAATATTCAATTCCCTTTAATCGTAAAAACATATCTGGACTATCTGGAACATAACCAAACGTCCTTTTCGCCTCCATCGGATTTTTCATAATATCTATACCATTAATCGTAATCGTCCCTTTGTCCACCCCGTGAATACCAGTAATCATCTTAATTGTCGTTGATTTACCCGCACCATTCGGTCCTAAAAATCCAAAGATTTCTCCGCTAGGCACAGATAAACTTAAATCTTTTACTGCATAGGTAGACCCATTATAACTTTTTGACACATTCGTAATCTCAATCATTCCATCCAATCCTTTCCTTAATTACCAAATAACTATATTAACATTATAGCATACTTCTATTTTTAGATTTTTATATTTTTTCAGTTTTTAACCTTTAAAATAAATATACAAACCTAATCCAACGATTAAAACGACAGCTAGTATAATATAAATCATCGTAAGCCTTCTAATATTCCCCTTTGTCGCTTTACTATAATTTGCATCACCATTTCGCCCAATTAACACCGTTGCCACTACAGTAATGACTACAAGTAATACAACGATCATGATCCAAGTTAACATGCCTTCCTCCCCCTCCTTACAACCATTTTACAATATTATCCTCTTTGTTTCGCAGTATATTTCCTCTTTTTACTATTATTATGAAAAGAATTGGAAAACTATTATTACTATACATTTTCGTATGTGATATATTTATAACATAATATGAATTATTTCTAACATTGAAAGGAGAATCTATCGTGAAAACAACTTGGATTAAATATTTAGGGTTTCTCGGTTTCTTCGGTTTCCTCGGCTTTTTTTATGAAAAAGGATTGTTTACTATGTTTTGTTTCTTCTCCTTTTTCACAACGTATAGAACGGTTCAACACGATGAACTGTTTGAACAAATCGTCAATAAATCGTGCCGTAATGCTTTTATCGTTACATTACTAACTACTGCTATCATTTTGTTTATTGAAATGTTATTTCCAAACCCAGTACTACAAGAGATTGATATCGCCCTTATTTTCGGCACACTCATTCTTACGTTCGGGTTCTCTATGTTCTTTTACGATAAACCTGTTGATGAAATGGAAGATGCACCATGGCGTTCGTAACGAAAATAAAAGAATATCGCGCTAAATTGAACATGACACAAGAAGATTTAGCAAAGAGCGTTGGTGTACGTCGTGAAACAATTAGCCACCTTGAAAAAGGAAAATACAACCCTTCCTTGCAGCTTGCTCACGATATAGCGAAGGCACTTCAAAGTACGATTGATGAAGTTTTTATTTTTGAGGATGAATAAGAAATACCGGCATTCTTTTCACAAAGAATGCCGGTATTTTTCATTTATACAACTATCACCCATACAAAACCGCATGAAATACGCCCAACAGTAAATATTGGTCTTCTATATAATCTTCATCGTATACATTCATCTCGATGTGATACATATCTTCCTCAAGACGAATATTCCAATCTGCAATTACATAGCCCTTTCGCAATAACTTTCCCATCCCAAAAGTAGTTTTATGAATAACAAATTCTTCCGCCTTATATGTAAAGGTAAATAAAAAATTTGCATCTAATAACTTTCCGTCACATATAAGTATTTCATGCTCTACATCATGATTATCTTTGTACGTTACTAAAATCCTTCTTTGGCGCTGCCTACTTACATCCTTTGCAACAACGCGAATATTGTCCTTACTATCCTTTATTTCATAAATGATATTACTACCGACTTTCGGAATAAAGTCTAGCACTTTCATCAACGTATTTTTATAATAGCCCCGTACTGCTCCTACTCTTTCGCTTTCATTATAAACCTCTATTGACGTCGTATCCGCTTTACTATCACACAGTCGTTTGTAAGAAAGCTGCATCATTTGCTCTCCTCTTAAGTACTGATCAAACGTCACAGGATATTCTATTGCGCGCAGTTCTTTATTTAACTCATATAAATAGCGTTGAACACTCTCCACTAATGTTGTAGTAGAGATACTCTCCTGAAGCTCAAATTGTTGCCAACTGGAAGAAACTCTCCACTGATTGTCCTCTTCATAAGAGAAACTAAGAATGATCTCTTCACGGTCAGGCGTTTCATAATTCATATGTACATTCTGCCCATGTTGCACTTGCTCCATCCACTGTCCTAAATAAATGCCGAGCTCTGCGACCTTCACACATGACTTTTGAAAAAATACGCTGTTACTCGCGTGAATCGTTACATCCCCTTCGATAAAGCCCTTTGAATAAGCATCATACCGCGGCTCATCTTTCTGTGGGATATTCTTGTCTAACTCAAATAAAAACTTTAACATTCTTTATTCACCTCTAGTTGTTACACAGCTCTTTCCTAAATTGACCGCAGCAATTCAAAATATATCAACGATTTTTTCGATATATCGACTTATCAACAAATATCGACACGATTAAAATGAAGCTACTTTTTCTTCCGCCACTTCTACAAGTTCTAAAATTTGCAGCAGGCTCTCCACTTCATAAGTTGGCTTAACACTTGCCTTATTCTCTTTCAAACTCGGATTATACCAACACGTATCAATGCCGTAATCTTCTCCGCCTTTCATATCAGAAGTGAGCGAATCTCCAACCATTAGTACACTTGATTTATCCGTAATCCCAAACTTTTCAAATGCATAATCAAAAATCTCACGTGCTGGTTTTTGATGACCAACCTCTTCTGAAATAATAATATGATCAAAGAAATTACATAAAGGCGAATTTCCGATTCTAGATTGTTGCACTTTCGTATATCCATTCGTAATGATACCTAACTTGCAATCTTGTAGATTCTCACATAATTGCACTACACCTTCTATAAGATGTACTTCTTTCCCTAAGTTTTCAAGGTATACATCGCTAAATTGCTGCGCATCTACTTCTATATTATGAAGTGCAAATAATTGTCTAAATCGATCTACCGCTAATTCACTTAACGTAATCATTTTATTTTCTAAATCTCTCCATAACCCATTACTAATCTCTTTATAACTTGCAAGATAATCAGTATACCCTGTAGGCATACCAAACTGTACAAACGCATTATGTAATGCGTGTCTTTCCGTTTCAGGGAAATCTAATAATGTATCATCTACGTCGAATAATATAACTTTGTATTTCATGATGTTCTTTCTCCTCAATTCTATTTCAAAAATTTATTCTCATAGCTTATAAACTTTTATATATTTCGTGATGGATTGCTTTAACCCGCTCTTTATAGAATACACCTTTATCTTCTATTTTCAAATGTGCTATAAATAAGTTTGCAAGCATGACCGCTGTATCTAACCTATAAAATAAACTAACAATATGAGAAGTAGCGTTAAAGATACTATCATTCTTATATCCATCTTTAAATTCATCCCAACTAACCTCATTTGTTTCAGCTATTCTCATAAGCTCCAGTAATGGATGACCAATTAAAGCGTTATCCCAATCAACTATTGCTTTAACTTCTCCATTATACCCGATTAAATTGGCTGGTCGAATGTCCATATGTAGTAAACTCTTTTCATGATCCGCTGTACTAAGAATATGTTCAATTGTTTTTGTATCTGGAAGTTTCATTCCACAGTTCGTAATTGTATTAAACCCTTCTATCCGTTTCACAATTCGTTCTGCTATATACTTACTAATGGGCTCTCTAATATTTTGTTCGTAATGCAAATCATCAATTGGCATGCTATGAAGCTTGCTCACTAACTCTCCTATTTTGTGCGCAGAAATTGGCATATGATCAGTATACACACAATCCGAAATTAAAAAATCAAGTTCGGCAGAAAGATGCAATCCATGTATCCTTGGCACTGAAATACCTTTTGAATGACAATACTTAGAAAGCTCTGCTTCCTTTTGCAATGAAATCCGACTATTAAATAAATCTTCATTTATATTTTCTACTTCTCTTTCCCATGGCACTCGAAAAGCTAAAGATCCCTTTTCTGAATCTCCTCGAAAAACAATATTTTGCACTCCCGTTCCAATCACCTTTAAATCCTGAACAGCTAATTCCTTATAATCTTGACTTAGTATTGTTGCTAGCTTTTCTCTTAACCCCTCTGCTTTTCCACGTGTATGAATCATTTTATCCCCCGATTCGTAAGTTCTTTTCATCCATTCTCTCTTCGTTGCACAACATCCTCATTAGCAAAATTATAACAACAATAAGAAAAGGAGGCTAATCCAATCAGCCTCCCAAATTCTTATTTATCCTCTAACAATAACTCTTTCATTTCCTCTAACGACTCTTTCGTAAAGCCTAAAGCTTTTTCAGCATACGCTTCAACTGAACCGTATTGCTTTTTCACTTCATCAATCGCAGCTTGTAAATACTCAGCACGTGCTTCGAACATCGCACCTAATATCGCTCTACTCTCATCGTTTTGTAATTTTGCACCTAAAAAGGCCATCATTTTTTCATTTAACTTTTCACGGAAACCATTACTTAATAAATAATCTTCCATTACTGTTTTCTCTGGTACACCTAGTAAAAGTAATAATAATGCTGATCCAAATCCAGTACGGTCTTTTCCAGCTGTACAATGGTTTACTAACGGTAAGTTTTCCGGGTTTTGCGCTAAGTTTAAGAAGCTCACAAATGCTTCATTACCACTTACGAAATCTTGATTCATTTTCACAAGGTACTCACCTGGTTTCCCTAACATAGAAAGGTCACCAACTTGGAAAAATTCATTTATATTTAAGTCTTTCGCCAAGTCTTGCATAACTGGTAAGCACACTTGACGAGCTCCTGTGATCTCAGGGTTTGGCTTATGCTTCACTTCAAAGTCTGTACGGTAATCGCAAATTAACTTTAAGCCAGACTTTTGTAAATAATCGATATCCCACTCTGTTAATCCTGCTAATTCTTCAGAGCGGTACAATTTGCCCCATTTTACTTTACGGCCTTCAAGCGTTTCATATCCTCCCATATCACGGAAGTTAAACGCGCCTTGTAATGGCAATCTACGCTCAGCTACTGTTACTGCTTGTCCATTACTACCTACTAGTCTAAAATATGGACGCTCATTTTCGCTCGGGTTTTCAATTGTATATGATGATTCTCCATTTACCGTTGCAAGTAATTCTCCATTTTCTTCAATATGATCTGGCGAAGTACTCCAATAAATGCAAACTTCCTCTATATTATTTTCCCACTTTATTTGTAACGTATTATCTTTATTTCTTTCTACAGTTGCTTGTAACCAATTTCTTTGCTGCCCCATTCTTTCACCAACGCTTTCTCTTATAATCGAATCTTACTCTATTTTATTATAGGAATATCTACTTTGTCGTTCTCATTTTTCTTTTTATCTTACAAACAGGCAAAAAGTTCTTTTACTTGTTCAAAATTTGTACATGGATTACCGCGAAATACGTATGCGATTTGTTCATTACCTAAATCTTCGTATACAACTGTTCCGCGATTAGGGTGTGAATAAAACTCTAACCCGTTTATAATTTGTTTTGGGCCATAGTTCATTACCCATGAAGAAACAGGGTAATACGCTTTGTTTTTATGTCTACAAACCCAAAGTGCGTATAGTTTATTATCTTCGTCCCAATATACATACTGCGTTTCGTCATTTCCGAAACCGACCGATTCAAGTTTCCAATTTAGTTTTTCATGAATTAACAAATTTACATAGGATACGTCATCTGGAGCATTCCACTCTCTACATCTTCCTATCTCACCCATTTCACTTCTCTTCGCTTGAAAGCTTAATAAGTGAAATGGTGTATGTAATATCGTTTTCCCAAGCTCCATATTTACTGGTTGTAATTCAAATAGAAATCGTTCCATTTCGTCTTGGTTTACATATCCATGATCAACAGAAATTTCAACTTGTGTTTTCCATATAGATGTAACGTAACTTTCTTTTCCTTTATAATTTATACCTTTCCAATACACAAGCCCTTTATATTGAAAACAATCTCCTTTTGCTTGAGAAATACAGCTATCCGGAAATACTGGTTCCATTATATCGAGAAAAAATTCCTTTACTCGAAACATTCCAGTCGGAGTAACAACCTGAAACCAAAAAGTTCCCCACTTTTCACCTTCATAACGTTCTGAAACTTTTTCAATTCTCCATCCTTCTAATAATACATTTGGATACAGTAAAACGAATGAATGCATGGATTGTTTTAACATATATATCCCTCCCGCTAAATGAGTTCGAGAGAGTACATCATTCGCCCTCCTAAAACTTCCTCACATACCGCTCAGTAGAACTTAATAACTGACATCCGTTCTTTTCAAAAACATCCTTCATCCACTCATTTTTCACATTTGTCTCACCGATATAATAAGATGCTCCTATTTCTTTTAAAACAAACATTGCCCCTGTAAAGAATGCTGCTTCATACCCTTTATTTCTCATATTTGGAGCGACTGCGAAATACATAAGTTTTCCTTCTTCTAACGTCCCCTTTTCAATATGCGGGATTACAATTCCTATCGGCTCTTCACCTACACTCGCTGTTAAACAATGTTCTTTCCATTGCTCACCAATTTCTTGTAGCATCATATTTACAAATTGATCATAAGTGACTTGTTCTTCTGTCATCTCACTCCAAAGAGAATAAAAAGCATCTTCTCCTACTTCTTCAATCAACTTAAAATCAATTTCACTTTCTACATCTTCTACTTTATATAGATCCTTAAACACAATGATGTTTTCAGTAACATATTCAAACGAGTACGTTTCAAAACATTTTTTATACATATTATAATTGGGGCTTTTCGAAGAAATCTCAAAATTTAAGTTTTCTATTTCCTCTTTTTCAGCCTCAGCAACGCAATATTGCATCATTTCCTTTAATTGCTCTTCTGTAAAAATCTCTGCATTATTTTCTTTTATCATGATAGAAGAAGCATTTCTTCTTATTTTAAAATGTTTTTCTAACTGTTCTATAGTCGTCATATACTTCCCTCATCTATGTCATACTTGAATTTCTACTTGTTCTCCTTGCATGAGCAGGATTGTCCTTGAATATATAGAATACTAGAAAACATCGCATCTTTAAAGTGCGGAGGAGGTTCTCCATTGGATATTACAGCGCTGCAACAACAGTTAGAGCTTATACAACAAAATGACTATACGCAACTGCGACATATAGATATAAATGAATTAACGCTCCATATGCTTCAGTATATTGGAACGACTGATAGTTACGTTCGTTACCAGCTTATATATAAATGTTTTGTGCATTTTATTCATCATGAATTCCTTATGGATGATCAACTGAAATTACTGTTGCAAACTTGTTTAAGTGATGAATATTTATATTGTGACATTTACTCCCCGCATTCAGATGGGGTTTTCACACGTTCTTACACTGTTTCGTTAATTGCGTTAATACTCCAATTCGCTAATTCGCACTACTTTTGTACAGAGGAAGATATTGAAGAAATAAAAAACAAACTCATTACATACACAAACTTAGAAACAGATTTCCGAGGCTATATTGAAAATAAAGGATGGGCTCATTGTCTTGCTCACGTATCTGATGCCTTTACTGAAATTGTCCACAATTCTTATACGACCTTTGAATGGTATGAAGAATTAATTCATTGCTTATTAAATAAAATCTTCATTCCATCTGACCTTTTTCATAATAACGAAGATGAACGAATTGTTACGCCATTACTAGCAATGCTGTATCATGACTTCCCGCAAGATGAGTTAATTTCTATTATTCAAAAAAAAATAAAAAGGCTTCCCCAAATTAGAAAACGCCTTTCGTTAAATGAATATTGTATTTTATGCGCCAACATTAAAACCTTTTTACGCACATTATTTTTCAGAACGAAAGATGACCATAACTTAGCCTTTACAGCACGTAAAACAGAAAGAATGTTAAAAGAACTTCCTAATTATTATTAGCTATAAGGAGAACAACTATGGGTTATATTGAAGATATGAGAAATTTAGTAGGAAATCATCCACTGATTTTAATAGGTTCACACGCTATTATATTAAATGAGAACAATGAAATATTGCTGCAGCTCCGTACAGACTTTAACCGCTGGGGCATTATTGGCGGCGCCTTAGAATATAACGAAACGTTAGAAGACGCTTTAAAACGAGAAGTATATGAAGAAACTGGACTTATTATTAAAAATCCAGAACTATTCCGTACATATTCAGGACCAGATTTCTTTCAAATCTACCCAAACGGCGATCAAGTACACGGTGTACTCGTTGTTTATATTTGCCGAGAATTTCACGGTGAGCTTGTATGTGATCAAACAGAATCAAAAGAATTACGTTTCTTTCCGCTTGATGAATTACCTAGTACTCTTCATCCAGTTATTGAGGGGATTCTTCGCGATTTTCATCACTCCAATTAAAGATAAAAATAAAACAGCCTCATTCCCCGTCATGATAATGCGAAATGAGGTTGTTCATGTTAGATCGTTATCTCAATCTGATTTCCTTCAGGGTCACTTACTACACTTTCGTAGTAACCATCCCCTGTAGTACGCGGGCCATTTAACACAGCGTATCCTGCTTCTCTTAATGTATTCGTTAATTCGTTCACCTTTTCTTTACTACCTACAGAAAAAGCAATATGCGCATATCCTATTGTTTCTGTTTGTAATGCATCCTCTATCCCTACCCGCTTCATAAGTTCTAGACGCGCACCACCTTCAAAAGTTATAAAATAAGATTTAAATTGCTTTTTTGGATTATGATATAAGCTATTTTCTTCACCATTAAAGTACTGTTTATAAAAATCACGCATTCCTACTAAATCATTCACCCAAATTGCTACATGTTCAATTTTCATAATTGGCACCTTTTCTTTTATGTTATTCAACTGACAATTGGATGCTTCATTGCCAGTACATTTAATTTTCTTTATTCGTTCTCGTAATCATAAGATCAAGTCCTAGACTTTTTAATCCATATAAATAATCTTCTTTCCAATTGCTCACTGTTATTTTCGGAATATGTTCCGCCGGAATGTACTGCGGACAAGTTTTTACAATTTGATCTATAACAAATTGATTCACTTCATCATCACAGAAGATAAAGGCATGAGGGTTAATAATAGCTATACATGTAGCGATTAAACGAGTAATAGCATCTATATTATATTCCTCTGGATTATTCGAATCTTCACTTCTCAAAGCTTGTAAGAAATTTTTATTATCATACTGCGGTACGAAAGATATCTCTCCTGAGAAAAACGTACTCCCTCGTACGACGTCTCCATTTACCATAATCCCCGCACCTGGTCCATTTTGACCTGAATACAAATATACAAGAGAGGAATTGTCATAGTTTCCAGTGTTTTTATAATAACCAAGCACAGCAGCATTCATATCGTTTTCTATTACTACTGGTATAGAAAACTGTTCCTCCAAATGACTTTTCAAATTAAAATTTTGGAACTTTTCATATCCAGGAATATAAAAAATACGACCATTATCAACCGAACCAGGCACACCAATTGATATAGAGCTTATTTTTGGGAATGTAGCGATAAGACCTTCAATATGTTTAGATAATAGATTTACGCCCGTATCAATTAACATACTTGAAGTACTCCCTTGTTCTTTTACTTCCCCTAAACAGTTAAAAATTGTATAGTTCGTCTCATTTCTCTCTAAAAATATCGCTAAACCTAACATATATTCTGGATTATATTCATATCGTTTCGCTCTTCTTCCGCCACTTGAATCATCTAAACCAGCTAAAGTGACTTCACCATCTTGTTTCATTTTTTCTATAAATTTACTTATCGTCGGAAAACTAATTTCTAATGTATTACTAAGCTCAACTTTCGTTGCACTACCTCGCTCTAGAAGAACTTTACGAATGCTGCGAAGGATTGCCTCTTTAATCGATTTTTGAGTAACAAATTGTTCACTCAAATCGCTCACCACCTTAATCAACATACTTATTAAACCCTTTTAATAAGTTGCGTTGACAATATATCATACATCATTTTCTAAAGCAATAAAGATAATATATTTCTACTAGCAGTATTCCGAATGCTTCCCCTAGTATACTTAAAAATTGTGTATAACCTATGATAGAAACTTACAGCAAACGAGAAAACCAGCAAAACAAATAAGAAAAAGAGCGTTTCAAGAAGTAAGTAATGTCTTCGTACGATTTCCGCACTATTTTTCTTTATATGAAACACCTTTCACATTTTCTATACGATACGACATCTGTTTATTCATGCACTCATAAAAAACGATTTCTATAAGTCTATCGTTTTAATAACTTTAGCTGGGTTACCACCAACTACTACATTATTGGGTACATCTTTTGTCACAACTGCCCCTGAAGCAATTACAGCGTTATCTCCAATTGAAATACCAGGGTTAATAATAGCTCCCCCGCCTACCCAAACATTGTTACCAATCTTTACAGGCTTTCCATATTCTTTACCAGAATTCCGCTCTACCGGGTGTAAAGGATGTGTAGCAGTGTAAATGTGGACACCAGGTGCAAACATACAATGATCACCGATTCGAACTTCACAAACGTCTAAAATCACACAATTGAAATTTGCGAAAAAGCTCTTTCCAACATGGATATTGTAGCCGTAATCGCAACGAAAATCAGGATTAATTTGCGCTTTCCCATCAGCTGAAGAACCTAAAAGCTGATTTAATAATGTAAAACGTTGTTCATCCCCTGTCTCCATCGCCTCGTTATAAAGACGTGTTAAACGTTTTGCCTCCACCCTATCAGCTACTAATTCTTCGTCATCTGCAATATACATTTCTCCCGCCAACATCTTTTCTTTTTCTGTTTTCATAGAATCATCTCCTTTGTAATCAAATGAACCCTACTTATTAAACATCTTTATTAAGTGACTTTCATTATACTTATTAAACATGTTTAATAAGTAACCCTATAGTAGCATACTTTTTAATATATGCAACTAATAAGTTTCAAAAGAATATGCGAACTCCTTGCTTTACTCATCGATATGACGAATAAGTTATAGAGAAAAAAGAGGGAACGCTCAGTGCTCCCTCTCAAATCCAATCCGTTTCTTAATTTCTGTTAAATTTACCTTCGCAATAGTCCGCGCCCGCCCAGCACCTTTTTCCAACGCTTCATATAATAAATTCGGTTCATTCATATACATAGCATATTTCTCACGTGGCCCAGCTAATTCACGGTCTACAACGCGGAATAACTCTTTTTTCACATCGCCCCATCCGATTCCAGTCTCATATTTTTCACGTAACGACTGCATTTCATCTTCTGTCGCAAATTCTTTATATATTGTATATAACGTTTCTAGTTCTTTCGGTTCATTTGGAAGTGAAGAATCTGTTTTGATTTTAAATATTAACTTTCGTAGTTTTTCTTTCTCTGCAAATAATGGGATCACATTCCCGTAACTTTTACTCATCTTTCTTCCATCAAGCCCTGGTAATATTGCACCCTCTTCTTGTATGACATACTCCGGAAGTGTAAATGTCGTGCCGAAAGTATGATTAACATACGTCGCAATATCACGCGCAATTTCAATATGCTGAATTTGGTCTTTTCCGACTGGCACATGCGTAGCCTGAAATAGCAATATGTCAGCTGCCATTAAGATTGGATACGTATATAATCCCATATTCACTCCTGCATCGACCTCTAAACCCGCTTCTTTATTTTGCTCTACTTTCGCTTTATACGCATGAGCACGGTTCATAAGCCCTTTCGGAGTTAGGCAAGCTAATATCCAAGCTAATTCTAGAATCTCCGGCACTTCTGTTTGTCGGTAAAAAATAACATCTTCTCCAAGTCCAAGCGATAACCAAGTAGCTGCTACCTCTTTCGTATAACTACTAAACTGGCTCGGATCATGCACAGCATTTAACGCGTGATAATCTGCTATAAAATACAATGCTTTTCCTTCATTCTTCTTTGACATTTGCAACGCAGGTTTAATTGCACCAATATAATTTCCTAAATGCGGATAACCTGTCGGCTTAATTCCTGTTAACATTATTTTGTCACTCATCCTAACTCCTCCTTTCTCAAAACAAAAGAGCCCCTCATCCTTAAAAAAGGACGAGAGACTCCCGCGGTACCACCTTAATTAGCTATCTTTATAGCTCACTTCACACTTCAATAACGGGAAGTAACC
This sequence comes from Bacillus cereus group sp. BcHK124, assembly GCF_027712065.1. NCBI lineage: Bacteria > Bacillati > Bacillota > Bacilli > Caryophanales > Bacillaceae > Bacillus > Bacillus cereus group sp. BcHK124. Next base: position 55,346 of record NZ_JAQFPJ010000022.1, on the reverse strand, counting down.
GTCTTTACCTACTCATTTCAGTTAGAAGCTCCAGAGCCCATTCCATATTCATTCCTTGCTGATTCCCACCACACATCAGCTCTCTGAAAAGTTTCGAATATGTACTCTTCTCTTTCATCGCTTTTCGTTATTTTTTTACAGTTTATCACATTTCACTTCTGAACAAACCAAAATTTTCTATTTTATATAGCAGGAATTTCCACTTCAATTGTCTAATATTATATAGGTTTGCAGAAATACTCGAAACAACTTTGGAGGTTTTTTCATGGTAAAATATATATCCATTTTAGGTTCAACAGGATCTATCGGCACATCTGCATTAGATGTCGTTTCAGCTCATCCCGAACATTTTAAAATCGTCGGTTTAACCGCAAATTATAATATCGAGCTTCTTGAGCAACAAATCAAAACGTTTCAACCTCGCATTGTAAGCGTCGCGACAAAAGAATTAGCAGACACGCTTCGTACGCGTATTTCAACCAACGTAAAAATTACATACGGAACAGATGGCTTAATTGCGGTAGCTACTCACCCTGATTCAAATCTTGTATTAAGTTCCGTCGTTGGTGTTTCAGGATTACTCCCAACAATTGAAGCATTAAAAGCGAAGAAAGATATTGCCATCGCTAATAAAGAAACGTTAGTTGCAGCTGGTCATATTGTAACTGAACTGGCCAAACAAAACGGATGTCGTTTAATTCCAGTCGATAGCGAACATTCAGCTATTTTCCAATGTTTAAACGGAGAAAATAATAAAGAAATTGACAAATTAATCGTTACAGCTTCTGGCGGTGCATTCCGTGATAAAACACGTGAAGAAATGAACACTCTACAAGCAAAAGATGCCTTAAAGCACCCAAACTGGTTAATGGGGGCAAAATTAACGATTGATTCTGCCACATTAATGAATAAAGGATTCGAAGTAATGGAAGCAAGATGGCTATTTGATATTCCTTATGAAAAAATTGATGTAATGATTCATAAAGAAAGTATTATTCATTCTTTAGTAGAGTTTATTGATGGATCAGTTATTGCGCAGCTCGGTGCTCCTGATATGAGGATGCCGATTCAATATGCGTTTCACTACCCTACTCGGCTACCTTCTTCCTATGAAAAATTAAATTTATTAGAAATCGGTAGTTTACATTTTGAAAAACCAGATTTAGAGAAGTTTCCTTGTCTACAATACGCATATGAATGTGGCAAAATTGGTGGTACTACTCCTGCTGTATTAAACGCAGCAAATGAAATTGCGAATGCACTATTCTTAAAAAATGAAACTGCCTTTTTCGATATTGAAAAAACAATTTACAAAACAGTTGAAGCCCATCATAACGTAAAAGATCCTTCACTAGATGCTATATTAGAAGCGGATCAATGGGCACGCCAATATGCACATCAATTGTTAATAAAAAAGAGCTAAAACAGATAATACTGTTTTAGCTCTTTTTCCTACGTATTCAACTTAACAAATCGATAACCATGCGTTACTAACACTTTTAATATCGCATATCCTGGGATTGCTAAAATAATCCCCATAATTCCAAATAAATTTCCGGCAGTTAAAATAATAAAAATGATAGTAATCGGGTGAATATCTAGCTTTTTCCCCATGACTTGCGGAGAAATAAATTTACCTTCTGCTAATTGTACAACCATCATAACAATAATTACCTTTAAAACCATTCCTGGCGAATCAATAAATGCGATAATTAATGCTGGAGTTATTGCGATAATTGGTCCTACGTACGGAACGATATTTACAATCATCGCTAAAATAGCGAGTAGTACTGCATATTTAATACCGATAATAAGGTAACCAATTAATAGCATAATACCGATAAATAAGCTAACGATAATTTGTCCTCTAATATACGAGCTAATCGCATAATGCATATCGTCTAGTATTCTCATCGCTGCTGGTCGTCTTTGTTCTGAAATAAACTTTAAAAAGTGATTTGGTAATTGCTCACCATCTTTTAAAAGATAGAACAATATAAACGGAACCATTACAAACGTTAAAACGACCTCTGTAATAGTACTTAAAAATCCAGTTACATTTCCTGTTACTGATGATAAAGATTTCGTAAAATCAACTGTATAGTCTTTTACCATACTCGCTACATCAATATTTAAATTCTCCTGAATTTTTCCTAGTAAATTACTTTCCCCAAATCTACGTGCTGCTCGTTCAATTTCATGACCGAAATACGGTAAGTTATCTATTAATGCGTCAATTTGATCTTTAATAATAGGAATAACCGTTAAAACTAAAAACACAAATAATCCAATTACGATTAAGTATATCGAGGCTATCGATACGATTCTTGAAACACCTTTCTTTTCTAAAAGCGAAACGAATGGATGCAAAATATAAAATAGCACGCCCGCTAATAATACCGGGAAGAAAATTGTTTTTAAAAAGACGATAAACGGTGTAAAAACAAATGATATTTTTGTTAGTAATAAAATATTAATGAACAATAGTGCAAACCCAAGTAACACTGCTAAATAATTGTGTTCTCTAAAAAATTTTTTCAACTTATCTCGTTTTCTTAAACTTACTTTCTCCAATAAAACCACCTCTTCGAATGATGAAAAGCCCTTATATAGGGCTTTTTATCATAATATAACTCTTTATTTCCTTGCAGCTTTCACTACAAATGATACAATAAGAACGAGAACAATTGATCCTAATAAAGCTGGTACAATATGAATACCACCTAGTGATGGACCCCAATCTCCAAATAATTTACCGCCTAACCAAGCTCCTAATAAACCAGCAATTATATTTCCAAACATGCCAGCAGGAAAGTCTTTACCTGTAATAGAACCTGCAATTGCACCTATAATAGCACCAACTATTAATGTGATAATCCACCCCATCTTTAGTCCTCCATTTCTATTATAGTGTAATTCAATTTAGCTACTAACTTATTGTGTAACTATGTAATTATTATATCCAAAAAAGAAAAATCTTGTCAAATCTATGAAAATACAGCCAACAAGGAGGTTTCTATTCTATGATTCAAAAATTAATAACAACTTCTCACAAAACTGCAACTTCTATTTTAAGCATTCAAATACCCGCTTATGAAATTGAGGCGAAATATATAAATAGTACAGCTATCCCTCGCCTTTATGATACTGTAGCCGATATTCAATCTTGTGATGAAATTTTTTACGGCTATTTTTTTGAAGATACACTTGCTGGGTTTATTTCTTTTAAAATGGATGAAGAGGAAGTAGATATTCATCGTTTAGTAGTATCCCCCGATCATTTTCATAAAGGGATTGCAACAAAACTACTACTTTATGTATTTGACATGTTCTCCCCTTCCAAAACATATATTGTACAAACAGGAAAAGAAAATACCCCTGCTCTGTCTTTATATAAAAAACATGGCTTTATTGCAGTAAAGGAGATCATATTACCCGATGGAGTGGTTTTAACTTCACTTAAAAAATCAGAAAACAACAAATAGTTTGACTCATTAATTTATTTATGTTATCTTTTACTTTATAAAACCTTTTGCTGAGTCCAAAATTTGGAGCGGGGGAACCATTTTTGTAGCTTTGCTACTTGGGGCGAATCTTATTTAAGTAGGGAAACTCTCACTTCCCGAGTCCGACAGCTAACCTCGTAAGCGTAATGGGAGAGGAAGGTGCTTTTTGCCTATGTTACACATTTTACCTCCTTAATAATAAATATGGGATCGATACCAAATAGTCACCTATATTTATAGAAAAGGAGACATGCACTATGTTACGTTTATCTGATCACGCAATAAAAATGATGGAGCAAAGACTTCGACTCGAACAACATCGCACATATCAAGCAAATAAAATTGTAGATAACTTACATCACAAATACTTCTTTCAACATATTTTTCAGCCGAAAAGATAAAGAAATGGTTCATTTAACATCAAAAACACAAGGTGTGTCTAAAAAGCATCCCTTGTGTTTTTTATTTTTCTTATAAAATTCTCACTACATTTAAACTTGCTGTAATCGCACCCGCTATGGTCGTTACATGCCCTACCCCTAACGGACCATTTTGTAATATTAATGTTGAATTGGCACTCGTTACATTCACAAGAAGCGTATTTGAAATGGCTGGTTCAATTACTACAGTTGACGTCGTTACGTTTTGTATAAAACTCCCTGTTAGTTGAGCTCCGTTTAATAATAATCTGACAGATACTGTCTCATTCCCACCACTTGCATCTCCTTGAAAATAATAACTTACCAAATATATTCCTGGCGTAGATACAGTAACCGTTGTGGCACTAGTTAAAGATACACCTGTTCCATATACTGTAGATCCACTATTGATTGGAATATTGGCATTGGCTGCAATTGCACTTGTTGAGGTAGAAAAGAAATAGCCGCCACCTGTTGATATTGCAGATGATCCTGTTGCTCCTGTTAAGCCGGTTGGACCCGTGGCTCCTGTTGGGCCTGTTACTCCTGTTGCACCAGTCGCTCCAGTTATGCCTTGTATGCCTTGGATTCCAGTCGGGCCTGTTGCACCAGTCGCTCCAGTCGCTCCGGTTGCTCCGGTTGCTCCCGTCACACCTTGTGGACCTTGGATTCCTTGGATTCCTTGTGGGCCTGTTATTCCAGTAACTCCGGTTGCTCCCGTCGGACCCGTTATCCCCTGTGGACCTTGGATTCCTTGCACGCCTTGTGGACCCGTTGCTCCTGTCGCTCCGGTTGCTCCCGCCTGCCCAGTTACGCCTTGGGGTCCTTGAATACCTTGAGGACCTTGAGGACCCGTTACTCCAGTTGGACCTGTTGCTCCAGTTGCTCCTGTTGGTCCCGTCGAGCCGGTTATCCCTTGAATTCCTTGCGGTCCTGTTGGGCCGGTTGGGCCTATTACACCTTGAATTCCTTGTATACCTTGTATGCCTTGTGGACCCGTTACTCCTTGTGGTCCTTGAATTCCCTGTATACCTTGAGGACCTGTTGCTCCAGTCGGACCGGTCGGGCCTTGGGGTCCTTGCACACCTTGGATTCCTTGGGGGCCGGTTGGACCGATATTTCCTTGAGGGCCCTGTATTCCTTGAATTCCTTGTGGACCGGTTGGGCCTGTTATGCCGCTCGGTCCTTGTACTCCTTGGATTCCTTGGGGCCCAGTTGGTCCCTGTATTCCTTGTATCCCTTGTAGCCCCTGTAAACCTGTTGGACCCGTTGCTCCTCTTACACCTTGCTCACCTTGTATGCCTTGAATTCCTTGTGGGCCTGCCTGCCCGATTGGACCCTGCGCCCCTTGCACGCCTTGCGGGCCTGTTGGACCGGTTGCTCCTACCGGTCCCTGTATCCCTTGTAAACCTTGTAAACCGGTTGGACCTGTTACTCCCATTACACCTTGAGGTCCTTGAATACCTTGATCACCCGTTGGACCAGTTGCCCCCATTGGTCCCTGCACTCCTTGCAACCCAGTTAAACCTGTTGCTCCAGTTGGTCCCTGTACTCCTTGCACTCCTTGAATTCCAGTCGCCCCTGTTGCTCCAGTCGCTCCTGTTGCTCCGGTCGCTCCCGTCGGACCTGTTGGACCTCCTGGTGATCCTGCTGGACCGGTTGGACCGGTCGGACCTCCTGGCGGACCTGTTGGGCCGGTTGCTCCGGTTGGACCTGTTGCAGATCCCGTTGCACCAGTTACTCCGGTTGGGCCAGTCGATCCTGTTGGACCTGGATCCCCTTGCAAGCCTGTTGGGCCGGTTGGTCCTATTACACCTTGCACTCCTTGTATTCCTTGAAAGCCTGTTGGACCGGTTAGCCCCATCTCACCTTGTGGACCTTGTAAACCTTGGACGCCGGTTGCCCCTGTTGGTCCCATTGGTCCTTGTTCTCCTTGAATTCCTTGAGATCCTGTTGGACCAGTCGGGCCAATTGGTCCCTGAATACCTTGTATACCTGTTACCCCTTGTAAACCACTATTCCCTAAATTCCCTTGAACACCTTGTATACCCGTATTTCCTGTTGGGCCAGTCGGACCTATTTCACCTTGTACTCCTTGTATACCTTGTATTCCTGTTGGACCGGTTGGACCAATTTCTCCTTGTATACCTTGTATTCCTTGTATTCCTGTTAGACCTGTTTCTCCCATTGGCCCAGGTATACCTTGTATCCCTTGAATTCCAGTTGGGCCAGTCGGACCTCGTTCGCCTTGAATACCTTGAACACCTTGAATCCCTTGTGGACCTTGTTCCCCTATCGGCCCTTGACTCCCTTGAGCACCCCGTGGTCCTGTTAAACCAGTTGGACCGGTTGGGCCAATCTCTCCCTGCACCCCTTGCGCTCCTTGAATTCCTGTTGGACCGGTTGGACCGATTGGACCTTGCACGCCTTGTATTCCTTGCGGTCCAGTCGGCCCACCTAAAGAACCTGTCGGACCTGTTGGACCGGTTGGACCTGTAATACCTGAAGGCAGAAAAGGAATAGGTGCTTGAAACTTACTACACTTATCTTGATCCTTCACAAGCATCTCCCCCCGTTTATAATGCGTCAAACTATTTTTAATATATTTAAACTAGCTGTTATCACACCAGATAATGTCGTTACGTGCCCAATAGCTAATGGACCATTTTGTAATGACAAGGTGGAATTTGGAGAAGTAACTTCAATGACCATCGTATTCGAAACTGCTGGTTCTAATACAAAAGTACCTCCTGTAACATAAAAAATAAAACTCCCTGTGACTTGTGTTCCATTTAAAGTAAGCCTCACGGAAATCGTTTCATTCCCCCCATTTGGATCACCTTGAAAATAATAGCTTACTAAATATATTCCCGGCGTACTTAACGTTACAGTTGTTGCATTTGTTAAACTTACACCAGAACCAAAAACTGTAGATCCAGAATTAATTGGTATGAATGCATTCGCTGCAATTGTACTCGTTGAAGTAGAAAAGAAATAACCGCCCCCGCTAGGTAAGCCAGTCGCTCCAGTCGCTCCCGCTATTCCCAAGAAGCCTATTGAACCTGCACTACCAGTTGCGCCTGTCGGTCCCACCACGCCACTTGGTCCCTGACTACCTTGCGCTCCAACCGGTCCTGTACTTCCGCTAACTCCCGTCATCCCTATTACACCAGCCTGACCCTGCAAGCCTTGAATACCTTGAATTCCTTGTATGCCTTGTGGACCTGTTGCTCCTGTATTTCCTGTCGGTCCCGTTATCCCTTGTAGCCCTATAATTCCTTGCACTCCTTGAATACCTTGTAATCCCGTCGCTCCGGTTGCTCCCATCGCTCCAGTTTCACCAGCTTCACCAGTAATTCCAACATTTCCTTGTAGGCCTTGGGGTCCTTGACTACCTTGTGCCCCTTGAACTCCTTGAGAACCAGTTATCCCGTTTTCTCCTAGATTCCCTTGGGAACCTCTAATTCCTTGCGCACCTGTCGGACCTGTTATTCCTTGTATGCCTTGCATTCCTTGAGAGCCTTGCGCTCCTGTTGGGCCTACTATACCTTGTATTCCTTGAGGTCCTTGCAAACCAATAGCTCCAGTCGGCCCTATTATTCCTTGCACTCCTTGAGGACCTTGTGCACCTTGAGGACCGGTCAATCCCGTTATCCCTTGTATCCCTTGAACTCCTTGTATTCCTTGTACTCCAGCTGCCCCTGTTTCTCCTCGGATTCCTTGTGCACCTTGTATGCCTTGTGCTCCAGCTGGCCCGGTTGCGCCTTGTATGCCTTGTGCACCTTGAGCTCCTGCAGCTCCTGCCACTCCTGTTGGACCTTGTATACCTTGTAACCCTTGCATTCCTTGTGCTCCTGTTGGACCTGTTACTCCTTGTATACCTTGCACTCCTTTAGGACCTTCTGCACCCGTTGGACCGATTTCTCCCTGCGGACCTTGTATTCCTTGTGGACCTTCTACACCAGTTGCTCCTGTTATTCCTTGTAACCCTTGGGGCCCCTGTGCTCCTTGAAATCCAACCGCTCCAACTACACCTCGAGCTCCTTGCGCTCCTCTTACACCTTGAGGACCAGTTGGACCAGTTATTCCTTGTAACCCTTGTGCTCCTATCGCACCAGTTCCCCCTGTTACACCCCGCGCACCAGTTGCTCCCGTTGGACCTGTTGGCCCCCCAGGTGGACCGGGTGGACCAGCTGGACCAGTCACTCCACTTGACGGACCAACTGGACCGGTAACTCCTGTTGGCCCTCCAGGTGGACCTTCTGCACCTTGTGTACCGGTAGGTCCGGTTGCTCCTGTTATCCCTCGTACTCCTTTTGCTCCTTGAAAACCGGTAGAACCTCTTACTCCTTGTGTCCCTTGTATCCCTTGTGGCCCTTGTGGACCTGTTACACCTGTTATTCCCTTTATTCCGCTTATACCTTGAGGGCCTTGTGGACCAGTAGAACCGGTTGGGCCTACTACACCTTGTATCCCTTGATCACCTTGGTGTCCTTGCTCTCCAGTAATTCCTTGTATTCCTTTTGGACCTTCTTCCCCTTGTATACCTGTAGTTCCGTCCTCCCCTTGTATTCCTTGCGCTCCTTGGGCACCTTGGGGACCTGTTACACCTGTAATACCAGCTTCCCCTATCACACCTTGCATTCCTTGTACTCCCGTTTGTCCTCGCTCACCTATCTCTCCTTGTATTCCTTGTGGACCTTGTATACCTTGACTACCAGTAGGGCCTGTAATTCCTTGTATTCCTTCTGGTCCTTGTACTCCAATATCACCAATTAGACCTTGGTTTCCGATTAACCCTTGAGCACCTTGGAGACCAGTTGGACCAGTTATACCTTGCTCTCCTGTATCACCAATAGCTCCTTGTATTCCTTGTGCTCCTGTTGTCCCTCGGGGACCTTGTATTCCCCTGATACCTTGAGGACCTTGAGGCCCAGTTGCTCCCGTCGGGCCAGTCACCCCTGTAGGACCAACAGGACCTTCATGCCCTCCAGTTGGACCAATCGGGCCACTATTACCAGTTGGGCCAGTTGCTCCTATAAGCGGAAGAGGCAGTGCCACTCCAAATTTTTTGCACTTTCTATAATGACGCACAACAATCCCCCTTCCCCAAAATAATTACACCTTTTATATGAAATGCATTTTTATAAGAAAAGTACACATCTGACCTCATTTTTTAAAAAATAAAGAAGCCTATCATTTCATTCATTTGAAATAATAGGCTTCTTTTTATAAAACACTTTACTTTCTCGCCTTAATAATAAAAGTAGTTGGCACCATTCTAGCTTTATGTAAAGAATAATATTTCGGAGACGGCTCAGCTAGTTCTTCATCAAACGAGCTCGATGGTTCAGGCTCTTCTATTCTCTCAATTGTAAATCCGGCTCTATGTAACTCATTTATGTATGTACTTATTTTTCTCTTATATAATGTCGCTTGTACATCCTCCCCTTTAAATGTTTCAAACGTAATAGGAGTTTCTTCATGATAAGACGAGCTGAAAGCAATCTCCTCTGTTCCATACATTAAGTTTGAATATACGGGATGCTCCCAGCTAAAAACAAAGCTTCCTCCTGGCTTTACATACGAATAAATCAATTCCAACGTTTTTCTTAAATCTGAAGTCCAACCTAATGCATAAATGGAATATACAATATCAAAATACCCTTTCGGAATATCCACTTCCTCTTCCATTGCTCCACATATTAACTTTGGATTCCACGACTGTAATGTTTTATGTGCCGTTTCGATTTGTGTGCTCGAAAGATCAAGTCCCCACAATTCTTCTGCGCCATGTTCCGCCATATATTGCAACGAATGCCCACTTCCACATCCAATATCAAGAACCTTTTTACCTTTAATTGAATCGAACAAATGAATCTCATCTTCAGACGCTGTATACGGGCCATATTTCGGTAAACAATCCACTTGAAAGAAATAAGGTGCAACTGTATCCCAACACTTTTTATTTAAAGCTAACATTTGTGTACCCTTCATATTCTACATTCCCCCATTCCATTTTCTTCCCCTAATTTAAATTACACATTATAACCCGATCTTCCTTTTCTTTTCGCTCGATAATTTTTCACTTTCGCAATCGTACCGCACGCTCTCCCTCCTTCTTCTCCAGCGTACATACCGCACCATCTTTTACTTCCATTTCGTGAATTGTCATAGAATACCCAGCGGCAATCTGGACATGCTTTTAACCTCCCCCATAAATTTTCTTGAACTGCTATTAAAACAATGCTTAATACTTTTGTATATACAGTTTCTTCGTGTATTGGTTCATACGTAATACCTTTCATATCTTCCATTACATGTACATGAAATGGATATTTCTCTAACCACTTTTGCAATGATCCTTCACCTTCAATTGCCGCCCGAATATCTTCTCGAAAACTTTTTAATTCCTCTATCGTATGAAATGTAAACTCTTCATGAAAATATTCTTTCATAAAAAGCTTTATATCCTCTTCTGTTTGCAGCAAATCAATTGCTTCTCTCGTATCGTTTGGTATTCTCCATGTATTTAAAAATTCTCGAATATACTCTAATTCGTTTGGTGCGTTTTGGCTCAATTCCATTCACCTTCTTCTTAAAATTTACTTTTTTCTGACTTTGTGTATAATTATAATATAAAATAGTTAACCATCAAATGATTTTACTGGTTACATAATTAGGAGGGGTTTTATGAAAAGTTTCTCAATACCGATACGTTTCATGCTTATTTCTTCATTTTTTATGTCTTTTGGGTATTTTGCAGTATACGCATTTTTAGCTATTTATCTATTAAGCTTTCTTCATTTTTCAACTTTTCAAGTCGGAACAGTGTTGACAGTTATAATAATTACATCACGGGTTATCCCTTTATTCTCAGGTTTAATTGCTGACAAAATAGGCTATATCATTATGATGATAGCCGGATTATTTTTAAGAGGAATCGGATTTATCGCTTTAGGAATATGCTCTGATTTCTATACAGTTTCTATTTCTTCTGCACTTATTGGCTTCGGAACTGCATTTTACGAACCTGCTGCGCGCGCTATATTTGGCTCACAGCCAGCTCATTTGCGAAAAAATTTATTTACATATTTAAACCTTAGCTTTAATTGCGGTGCAATAATCGGACCAATTGCAGGAGGGTTCTTACTCTTACTCGATCCAATCTATGCTTTCTCTCTAACAGGATCTCTTATGCTGTTATTTGCTTTAATCTTTTACTTACTTAAAAACCACTTCCAAGTCACTACTGAAAGTACGTCTATTGCATTAGGAATACAGACTATCTTACAAAACAAGTCTTTCCTTCTGTTTTCATTTATCATGATCTTCTTCTATATTATGTTTACTCAGCTTACTGTCGCACTTCCACTTCATATGAAAAACATTAGTAATAGCAATCAGCTTGCTACATTAGTCATTACGATAAATGCAATAACAGGCGTCATATTTATGGTGTTATTTCGAAAACTCTTTCACAAATACAACACGCTTTCATTTATTAAATACGGTATTTTATTAATGAGTATTTCCTTTTTACTCATCCCTTTATTTCAACACCCATATTGGCTATTTATTTGTGTAATTTTCTTTACAATTGGTGAAACACTCGTATTACCTAACGCTGATATCGCTATTGCAAATTACAGTAATGAATCATATACAGCTACTTTCTTCGGATTTTATCAATTATCACTCGCATTTGGTTTTATCATCGGTAATTATACCGGTACATGGTTTAAATCCAAATTAAACGGAATGTATACACCATGGCTTATTTTCGGGGGAATAGGACTTATTGGTTTTATTTCACTTCATATTTTAAATATAAAAAAAGAGCGCTCTAAAGAAGATATATACCTACTAGAAAAATATTGATACTCAACAATAAGTAAACTTTTCAATCTCCCTTAAATTTGATTTACACCCCGCCCTGATTTACATATTATGGTACAATCAAAAGAGTACTAGCTAAGCATTTACGCTCCACACTAGCAATCTAACAATGCCAAAATCAAAAATTACATAGAATCGGGGGGATGTTATGAAAAAGAAATTAATTGTTCTTCTATTCACCGGAATCATATTATCCGGATGTTCAGCTATTGCAGAAAATTCTTTAGAAACCGGAAACGGCAGTATCGCATTATTAACACCAACGATTACAACAAAAGATAATGAATTAGAAATTAAGACTGAAGGTATTGATGAAAATAAAGTAACTTTTATTTATGTCGCTAATAAAAAAGTGTTAGAGCAAAAGCTAAAAAATGGTGAATCCTACAAGCTTAACATTAAAGATATCGAACACGCTCATCGGACAGACTACAAACCAAAAGTTCAACTTTTGCAAACGAAAGATGATAATGATGATGGAGAAATAGTAACCTTCAAACAAGTTAGATATACAGTTAAAAACTAATTTTAAAGTTGTTTCATTATAAATGTAACGAACGAAAATATACTTTTAACAGTAGATACATGTAAGGGGTGCTAACATGAAAAAACGATGGATTTCTTGGTGGATCGGTAACCTATTTTGGATTATCATTTTTGGAATATGGGCGGCTATTATTTGGTTACGAGAGGTTGATGGTGCTGGTGTTATTCAAACACCTGAAATTAAATCCATATCACTTATCGTTATATTAATCGCGTTTATCATACCGGTATTTTTTCAAGTTATATGGCTAATCATTAATTTGAGGATGAGTAGAAAAAATAATTATACGATTTAGCTTTTCAATTAACAATAAAAAAGAGAGGAATCTACATCAAAATAGATTCCTCCCTTTTACATTTGGGCTTATACTGCGCTTTTCATGCAGCACTACTCCTCTTTTTTACGATGCGTGTTCATCTTTCTTCTTCATTAACGCTCTCTTCTTCATCGCCTTCGTTAAATATCCACCTTTAAATGAACGAATTTCATAAGAAGACATAAACGCTTTCGGTGCAATTTCATTAATAATTTCTAACAGTTCTTTTTCTCTAGAACGCTTTGCAACGATATCTAAGCGATAACGTATCGAATTAATACCTTCGCCTTCAAATACTGTAACGCCAAATCCAGAGTGACGTAACTCATCTACTAATTCATTACAACGGTCTAGTAAACTAACTTGATACGTAATATAACCAATTGCTAATTTATTCTCTATATAACCGCCTAATAACAGTCCTGCACTAAAGCCAATGACATAGGCAACGATGTTCATCCAATTTGATAAATCTTGAAACACAATACCTAAACTGACAATGTAAATAGCTCCTTCTAACAATCCTACGCCAGCAGCGGATCTTGTTTGATTCTTTACAAGCAAAATCGTACGAATTGTTAAAATTGGAACGTAAATAATTTGAAGCACAAAAATAAGTAGCGCTTGTAACATTGGTATCCACCTCTTTCAAAAAGTCTTTTGTCATGATAACATACATAACCTTTAGAAATCGATGGGTTTTTAAAAATTTTTTTATTATTTTTCATACTATTGAAAAACGCAAAAAAGAAGCGTATTATATTTGTCGTTAATTTGGTTACTTGTATCAAATCACTAAAATAAAAAGGAACCCTATTAGGTCCCTTTCATCATAGCTCTATGTTTTTCGAAGTACGTTCCCTTTTCTTCTCTTCTTCTTTCACTAACTGCATATTTGCATAAGCTAAATTCGCAATCATTAAAAAGTGACCACCTAAAATGCCTGTACCAAATGCCCACATTTCCATTTCATGCTCAATTTCATACATGATGATAGCTCCTAAAATGGCAGCTGCAAATCGGTTTAGAACTCCTAATCCTGGAGCCCTTTCCTTCATTACGATACTTTTCCCAAGTTTCTCCACCCTGCGAGCTAATAACCAAAGGCAATATGCACTTACAGCTAATCCGATACCAAACCCTGTTACTTGTTTTCCAAACGGAGTAATCGTCCACATAAGTAGTAAACCACTAAAGATTACATACAATTGTAATCGATATACACGTAAGGCTTCTTGAATCAAAATATCCGCTCCTAAGTTCTCATTTTTTGTACTTTAGAAGAAAAGCAGCAACTTACACAGTTGCTGCTTTCTCTTCTTCTTGTTCTTGTTCCATCTTACGAATTTCAACACGTTTAATTTGGTAAGCGTCTTTTTCTAACACTTTAAATTCATAACCTTCTGCCTCAACGTGTTGTCCTTCTTCGATTTCATGATTTTGCATCATAATCCATCCACCGATTGTATCCACATCATCTTCTTCAATGTGTAATCCAAATAAATCTTTCACTTCTGAGATAAGCACTTTTCCATCAACAATGATATGTTGCTCGTTCACATGTTGAATTGGTGGTGCTTCATCTTCATCATATTCGTCACGAATTTCGCCGACGATTTCCTCCAAGATGTCCTCAAGCGTTACAATTCCAGCTGTTCCTCCGTACTCATCATATAAAACAGCCATCGGAATTCGCTTCTTCTGCATTTGAAGTAATAAATCGTGAATTGGAGTCGTTTCCATCACTTCAATAATCGGACGCATATACGAGCGAATAGATGATAAATCTTTTTGATCCTCGGTCATATATCGAATAAAGAAATCTTTTACGTTGACCATACCGATAATATCATCTTTATCTTCTCCAAAAATCGGATAACGTGTGTATCGCTCATTTTGGATTACTTTCATGTGTTCTTCTACTGAATCTTCCAGATAGAAACCAATGATTTCTGTTCGCGGTACCATAATCTCTTTTGCAATACGATTATCAAATTCAAAAATGTTATTTACATACTTGTATTCAGCCTGATTAATTTCGCCACTTTCATAGCTATCTGAAAGGATAAGGCGTAATTCTTCCTCTGTATGAGCTACTTCATGTTCTGAAGCTGGTTTTAAACCGAATAAGCCAGTTACAACACGCGCTGAACCGTTCAATACCCAAATAAATGGATACATCACTTTATAGAACATCATTAATGGACCCGCCAATAATAACGTTACCCTTTCAGCCTTTTGAATTGCCATCGTTTTTGGAGCTAATTCTCCTACTACAACGTGTAAATACGTCATAATCATAAAAGCAAGACCAAATGTTAATACTGATGAAATAGAAGGATTTAAGTTCCATTTCTCAAATAACGGGTGTAATAACTTTTCAATTGTCGGTTCACCTAACCAACCTAATCCCATAGCTGTAACTGTAATACCTAATTGACAAGCAGATAAATATTCATCTAAATTTGTTGTTACTTTTTTCGCTGCTAAAGCACCGCGTTTTCCTTCTGCAACAAGCTGATCAATACGACTTGAACGTACTTTTACAATCGCAAACTCAGCTGCTACGAAAAATCCAGTAAATGCGATTAAAATCGCAACCATGACTAAATTAAATATTTCCAATGAATCCCCTTAGTTAAAAAACTAAGGTGTCCACCTCCTGTATACTATAATGTTTTCTTATTTCTTTCTTAGAAAACATAGCCCGATACAAAAATTAAAGAGGTCGGATTTCACTTTTTCTATAGTAATAGAGCAAGTGTCTGTATTAAAGCTGTCGTTTGACCAGATAAAGATTTCGATATTTTTTCACGTTGTGAATCAGTCAATCCATCTAAAAGCGGCTTTAACTCTGTTAACTCTGCTTCTAATCGATGAATATGGTCTGTCACTTCATTCACTTGTTTCGAAACGTGTTCATTGATACCGAGCAGCTTCTTCTTCTCCTCGATTTTCTCTTTAATCTCACAAAGCGGCATATGCATTTCTTTGCACTTCTCAATAAATTGTAATGTCTCAACTGCTGTTTCGTCGTAATAGCGATAATTAGATTGAGATCGCTCCGCTTTTAAGATACCTAGATTCGTATAATAATCAATCGTTCGTTTCGACACGTGAGCCATGAGAGCCAACTGTCCGATTCGATACACCTTCCCAACGATCTTCCCCCCTTGTTTATATTACTAACATCATACAATACATAAACTGTACAGTCAAACGTGACGGTTTACTATTCATAATTTATACACAATTCCGCACACATCTAAGTATGTAGTATATTCACAATCTATAACTCTATCTATATAGTTAGATTGCTGTTTTTTCGATATACTGATACTAAAATAGGAAAATGGAATCCCCCGTTCCTTTCAACCTTTCTTACTGTAAAACATATGATAATAATAGTGAAATACAATCATTATTTATGCAATTGGAGGAGATTAAAATCACTAGGACAGTTATCTCTCACTTTTATAACGAGGAGTATTTATTACCATGGTGGCTTATGCATCACACGAAAATATTCGATCACGGTATTTTAATTAATAGAGGTTCTACAGATCGTTCAGTTGAAATTTGCAAATTATTTGCCCCCCACTGGGAAGTACGAGATTCAAGATTCCTTGAATTCGATCCCACTAATACTGACATTGAAGTAATGGAAATTGAGAGAGAAGTTTCAGGTTGGAAGATGGTATTAAATACTACAGAATTTCTTTGCTGTAACAATGTAGAAGAATTTTTCTCATCACTTCATACGTTAGGCCAAAATATGTATGCGATTAGAATGATTGTCATGATTGATAAGCATGATTACAATTATTCAAAACTAAGATATTCTATTCCATTAATAGAGCAACGATACCATGGTCTTTTTCCTTATAAACCAGAAATCGGCTGCGCCTGGAGATTTATACACAATCATCTTGATGGCGCATATTTACCAGGCAGACATTTTACGCGGCACCAACCTATCGTTTATAACTCCCCTTCATTTATTGTTAAATTTTATTTTAGCCCTTGGAACGAACATACAAAGGCAAGAAAATTACAAATAATACCTACCCTTTCAAAAAAGGGCATTCAAATGGGACTTCAATCACATTATGGTCAGTCCCTTGAGCAAATCGAAACTCGATTTTTAGAGTTTAGTAGCCTAACCCAAGATCTTCGTAAGCACCCTGAATATCAACAATTATTCCCTAAATTCAAACCTTAATAGTTCCCATCTGATCATGCTTCACACATTTTTACGCACTTAGTCAAAAACAAAACCATTTGCATACAATATGAATACTGTATATATTATATATTTTTTTAGGAGGAAAAAATGAAAGCTGTTATTCTTGCTGGTGGATATGGGACAAGGATTGGGGAAGAAACACATTTAAAACCGAAACCTATGATTGAAATTGGAACAAAACCTATTTTATGGCACATTATGAGTTTGTATAGCCATTACGGCATTACAGAATTTATTATTTGCTTAGGGTATAAAGGATATGCGATTAAAGAGTTCTTTCTAAATTACAACCTACACATGTCAGATTTCACGATACATTTAAGGGACAATACAATTACTAGCCATTCTCATCGTGTAGAACCGTGGAAAGTTACACTAATCGATACCGGTGTAAATACAGAAACGGGAGGACGAGTGAAAAAGATTCAAAATTTTGTTGGAGACGAACCTTTCTGCCTCACTTATGGCGATGGATTAAGTAACGTAAATATAAAAGAACTTATTGCATTTCATAAAAAACATGGAAAAATGGCAACAGTTACCGCCGTACAACCTCCTGGTAGATTCGGTTCTCTCATATTAGATAAACAGTCTGTAACATCTTTTCAAGAGAAGCCTCTCGGGGATGGCGGATGGGTTAACGGTGGATTTTTCGTTTTAAATCCTGAAGTTTTCAATTATATTAGTGGAGATAAGTCTGTTTTTGAAACAGACACTTTAGTTCAGTTAGTAAACAAAAACGAACTATCAGCATATCAACATACTGGTTTTTGGCATCCGATGGATACATTGCGCGATAAAAATAAATTAGTCGAGCTATGGGAAAGTAATAACGCTCCGTGGAAGGTTTGGTAATATGGCTTCATCATCTTTTTGGAATAAGAAAAAAGTATTTATTACGGGACATACTGGATTTAAAGGCTCTTGGCTCACCCTTTTCTTAGCTTCTTTAGGTGCAGAAGTAGTTGGCTTTTCTTCTCACCCCCCATCGATTCCTAACCTTTTTGAACAATGTAACGTAGCAAAAGAGTGCATAACAATTAAAGGCGACATTACAGATTACAATCCTTTATTCCACGCCCTAAAACATCATAACCCTGACATACTATTTCATTTAGCTGCCCAGCCAATCGTCACCACTTCATATAAAAATCCTATCGAAACATTTAAAACGAATGTTTTAGGCACTGTTCACGTATTAGAAGCTGCAAAACATATAGAAAGTATACGTGGCATCATTAATGTTACAAGTGATAAATGTTATGAAAATGATGGGAGCGGTAACCGGGCATTCGTGGAAATTGACCGACTAGGAGGTTTCGACCCTTATAGTGCTAGTAAAGCTTGCGCTGAAATAGTGGCAACATCCTATCAAAAATCATTCTTCCGTACTAATACTCAGAAACTCGCCTCAGTAAGAGCAGGTAACGTCATCGGTGGTGGGGATTGGGCAGAAGACCGATTATTCCCAGATGTCATTCGTGCATATTTACAAGATGGTACATTAACGATTAGAAACAAAAATGCTATTCGCCCGTGGCAACACGTATTAGATCCTTTACACGGCTATATCCTTTTAGCTGAAAAACTTTGGACAGACGCTGAATATGCAGAAGCATGGAATTTCGGCCCGTTGAACGAACCTAACAGAACCGTTCACGATGTCATTCAATCTGTAATAAAATTATGGAATAAACAACTAACAATCTCTTCCCCCTCTACAAACACTCCTTATGAATCGCCTGTTTTAACACTCGATAGTACAAAAGCAGTAACTAAACTCGGCTGGACTCCTAAGTTATCAACAGATAAGGCTATCACTTGGACTGTTGATTGGTACAAAAAATATGCATCTGGTGAAAATATCGAATCTTTCACGCGACAACAAATCGATGCATTCAAAAATTTATAAGGGGGCTATAAAATGGAACAGAAAAAATGCCGTTTTTGCCACTCATTACTCAGCAACACTTTTTTAGATTTAGGTGTTTCTCCTCTCGCTAACTCATTTGTTTCTCCAGAAAACTCATATAAAATGGAACCATTTTATCCATTGCACACATTTGTTTGTCACTCTTGTTTACTCGTACAATTAGATGAATTTGAATCTCCGCACAATATTTTTCATGACTATTTATACTTTAGCTCTTACTCATCAAGCTGGCTACTGCATGCTAAACAATATGTAGAAATGGCGATTAAGCGCTTCCGCTTAAAGAAACATTCAAAGGTGGTTGAAATCGCGAGTAACGACGGGTACTTATTACAATACTTTCAAAAAGAACATATCGAAACGTTAGGAATTGAACCAGCAAAAAATGTAGCAGAAATCGCTATCCAAAAAGGAATCCCTACTGAAGTGAATTTTTTCAGCAACGACTTAGCAAAAAAATTACCGCAAGCAGATTTAATCATTGCTAATAACGTATTAGCACACGTTCCGAACTTACATGATTTTGTGGCAGGTTTAAAAACGTTATTAAAACAAGACGGAACAATAACAATTGAATTCCCGCACTTATTAAATCTCATATCCTTTAAACAGTTTGATACGATCTACCATGAGCACTTCTCCTATTTCTCACTTATAAGCCTGCAAAAAGTTTTAGCTCACCATCATTTACAAATTGTCGATGTAGAAGAACTTGCAACGCACGGTGGTTCCTTACGTATTTTTGTAAAACATCATAGTGACGAATCAACTATCCATTCTAGTGTTACAAAATTAATCCAAAAAGAAGTAGATCACGGGCTAAATACATTAGATTGTTATCTCCTTTTTTCTAAACGCATCGAGCAATTGAAAATAAATATTTTACAGTTTTTTATCGAAGCGAAAGCTTTAAACAAACAAATTATCGGTTACGGTGCCCCAGCTAAAGGAAACACCCTTTTAAATTATTGCGGGATAGGAAAAGAATTTCTAGCTTATACAGTAGATAAAAACCCTCATAAACAAAATCTCCTTCTACCAGGAACCCGCATTCCAATAAAATCTCCAGAAGAAATAAAACGTACAAAACCTGATTACATTCTTATACTTCCTTGGAATTTAAAAGACGAGATTATGAAAGAATGCTCTTTCATTCGTGATTGGGGCGGCAAATTTTTAGTAACAATACCAGAAGTTGAGGTAATTGAGCCATGAAAAAAATCCTTGTAACAGGCGGTAGCGGATGGATTGGTAAATATGTTGTACATTCTCTTATTCAAAAGGGCTATGAAGTGCACGCCACTTACAATACAAATAAGCCTTCCCATCTTTCTTGCCATTGGCATAAAGTCAACTTACTTTGCGATGAAGAAGTAAAAAAACTCATTTACGACATGAAGCCTAGTCATCTCATTCATTTAGCTTGGGAAGCAGTGCCGCCAGCGTGTTATGTATCTATCAATAATTACTATTGGCTTACATCCAGTATCTCATTGATTCAACACTTCACAACATGCGGCGGAAAGCGAATCGTCGTTGCAGGCACTGGTGCAGAGTATGAATGGTTTAACGGCGTACTATTTGAAAATTCACCGCTTCTTTCCTATAAAACACCGTATTCATTATGTAAAAACGCACTACACTCCTGGCTACAAACGTACGCTGAGCAATTAGGCCTCAGCATGTGTTGGGGCCGTATTTTTCATATGTATGGCCCTCACGAACAAGGGAATCGACTCGTTTCTAACATTATCACTTCTTTATTAAAAAATGAGGAAGCACTATGTACACATGGAAAACAATCAAGAGATTTCCTCCATGTGAGCGACGTCGCTCATGCTCTCGTAACAGTATTAGAACACGACGTTACAGGCACAATCAATATCGCTTCTGGTCAATCTGTACAAATTAAAGAATTAGCATCTATCATTGGGAAAAAGATAGGAAAAGAGCATTTAATTAAACTGGGTGCAATCCCTTTCTCTAAAGATGAACCTTTATTTGTCGGGGTTCATGTAGAACGTTTAAAAACTGAAGTAAACTGGAAACCGACATACGATCTAAATACAGGAATCGAAGAAACAATTTCATGGTGGGAATCATTTATACAAAAGCATAACGGTACGCATCACTAAAACGTAAATCCTTCGTCCCTCTTGCTAATTCCTTATACCATTCTTCTAATCTTTCCGGCGTAATCATATGGTGTGTACCCATCCCCCGATCCTTACTAGCTTCAGAAAGGGTTGGACCAATTTGTAATTTCCTCTTTCTCATCGCATCGTTCCACGGGCTAAACCCAAACCATAATATACAAGCAAGAGGCGGATAAATCATAGACTCATGCGCGGATAAATGTCTTCCAACTGTATAACTTCCGTGTTCATGATTATGAATAAATCTACCTCTTCTCCATAACGTCCATTCTTCTGGTAAATAACCGTGAAATCGCTGTTTCATTAAAGGTATTCCAAAGTTAAGTTCCGGATAACTGTAGTTAGGATCATCAACCATAATAAGCCCTTCTAGCCAATACATCCTCCCTCCCAATTCATTTAGTGATTTCCAAAACTGATTTTTATCTTGCACACAAAGAAACTCAGTCGTATTTAAAATCATTTTCCATCCTTGTATTTCTTGTTCCACCCTCATTACTTCATGATCTGTCGCTAATGCATCAAATTCTGGATTTGCAGAATCTCGTACTTCCCAGTGCGGCGCGAACTTTTTACAAATTTCAACCGAACGATCTGTTGAACCTTTATTAATTAAAATGCCATGATCAAATAGTTTCGTATGATGAGCAAGCCACCACGGTAATAAATACTCTTCGTTATAAAAATGAGAAATAACGGTTGTAGTTATAATAATCTCCTCTTTCTCTATTAATCTATTTTTCATCCTACAACCAATATACTCATAAACTAAAAATATGTTTCCTATATTAATGACCAAATAGTATTACTAATATTTTTGTAAGTTTTCCTTCGGTACCCAGCCATCCTCACCACCTGTTTTTTCACACCAAACCCATCCATTCAATTCTTCTAATCCAATCAATCTTTCTCCAATACTTACATTTAATTCTTTGGCAGTATATTGTTTCGTAATGATTCCTACATCAGTTGTATTTTTCATTATAATTTGCTCCGGAACCCACCCTTTCCGGTCATATTTCTCTTCGTGACAAAACATCCAGTTTTCCCAATTTTCAGGACCATCGTAACTCTCTATCATTTTCACTACATCTCCCTCTTCTAAGCGAATTGGATCAGGATAATTGCTAACATGTGATTTTATCACGATATATTTCATAACAACCTCCAATAATCAGAAAATTAAGTTATAATGTCATTATAACTTAAGAAGGAGGAATACACATGTACTACAACACTTCATTCGAAAACGATCAACCAGTAGGCCGTCTATAAACTAAGGCGGGCATTCATATAACACATACACTATGCCTCGTCTTAGGGAACTCATCATACCCTAAAAATAGACGGAGGTACTTTACATGAAACAAACAATTTTAGGAGCTATATGTTTATCACTAGCAGCAAGTATATGGGGCGGTATGTACGTTGTTAGCAAATATGTACTCGACTTTATCCCTCCACTAACACTCGTTTGGCTACGCTTTATCATTGCTTTTGTTGTTTTGTATATGATTTTAAAAATAGCTGAGAAAAAACAAAAGAAAACAGTAACCATTCACAAAAAAGATTGGCTCCTATTCGCTTGGATTGGATTTATCGGATATTTCATTTCGATCACTTGTCAATTTATCGGAACAAAACTATCCGACGCTCATACAGGATCTTTAGTAACATCAGCTACACCTGCATTTATGGTTATATTTGCAGCGATCATTTTAAAAGAAAAACTAACCGCTCGTAGATTACTATCTACCATCATAGCAACAATCGGTGTCATTATCGTAATCGGATGGGATATTGAAATTGGCTCCTATTTTATCGGTACAATCATATTAGTTGGGGCAGCTATTACGTGGGCTCTACTATCTATTTATGTAAAAATTGCTTCAGCTCGATTTTCATCTTTAGTGATTACAACGTACGCTATATTCTTTTCACTCTTTTTTATTACACCTTTTATGGTATGGGAATTTCAATCAAACCCAATTGAACATATGAACCTATATGTAGTATTAGGCGTACTTTATTTAGGAATCGTCTCAACTGCAGGTGCCTTTTTCCTTTGGAATAAAGGATTAGAATTAATGGATGCAAGCATCGGCTCGTTATTTTTCTTCTTCCAGCCTATTGTTGGATCATTGCTTGGTTGGCTCTTATTAAATGAGACATTAAATAGTAACTTTTTTATTGGTGGTATTCTTATTGTATGTAGTGTTTTTATTACTACTTTTGAAAAGAAATGAAAAACAGGCAGAGATTAATTTATAGAGATAATAATGTCATAAAAAAACGCTAATCATGTTCTGGAATAACGAAGGCAATAGAAAAACACGCATTAATTTTTTACAATATTGCAGAAAACAGAGGAGTTATGGAATCAGTAATTATAGGGAGGCTAAGCGATGAGAGTAGGAATCATAGGAGGTGGCTTTGGTTTAGCAGTTCAAGCACCTATAATAAATACTCATCCTAAGATGAATGTTTCTGCTATTAGTACAATGATACGTCATCAAGTGCCAAAAAATTTATCAACTGCAGACGATTCTCCAGTTCATTATACAGACTGGACCAAAATGTTAGATTTAGAAGAGTTGGACCTTGTATTTGTTAGTTCTCTTCCGATTTATCATTTTGAAATGGTTAAATACGCATTAAACAAAGGTATACATGTAGTGTGTGAGAAACCTTTTACAATGAATAGTGTGGAATCAGAAGAGTTGCTAAGGTTATCTAGTGATACTAATACAAAGGTATTTATTGATTTTGAATGGCGATATCATCCTGCTCGCCAAAAGGTCAAAGAACTTATAAGCGAAGTTGGTGACATCCTTCATTTTGAATATCATATTTCTGCCTCTCAATACCAAAAACTTCAAACTAACAAAAGAGAGTGGATGGGAGAAAAGCAAAAGTTTGGTGGAATGTTAGGAGCTCTAGGAACACATATGGTCGATTGTCTTAGATGGCTTATTCAGGACGAAATTATAACTATCAATGGTTTCATACACACCCACGTCCCAGAAGGTCCAGAAGAACTTAGAGACTCTGATGATGCCTTTTTTATTCATGGTAAAATAGAAGGAAATTGTACCTTTTCAATTCAACTTATCTCAGGAATTCATCACGGATTTGGTTCAAACTTAAAAGTATTTGGAAGTCTTGGAACCATTAACTTAATTGATGATAAAACACTGTTTTTTGGCAAAGCAAGTGAAAGCCTAGAAGAAATAAAAATTGAAACATATACCCAAACCATCCCACCTTTATCGTCAGAGGCAAAAGCTTATTATCCAGCATTTTATCCTTTTTTAGATAAAGTTTACGAGAATATTATTTTTAATAAATCAGACAAGGATTTACCAACCATTGTAGATGGGCATGAAAATCAAATAATTATAGATAACGTACTGTCAAATTAAATTTATTATTCAATAAAATGAAAGTATCTTAGATCACAATTCAATAACTTTATTTTACCCCCGTTCTAAATATAGGACGGGGGTATTCTTGTTTTAGGGTTTAAAATTTTCCGGAGTCTTTTTACCATTAAGTATCTTTGCCAATTCGTATAATTGGGTCCTGATCGTGAAAACCAATACAAATCGGTATATTCCTTTGCACTTCACTACACGCACTCATAAAACTACATACCGTTCTAGCAATTAAATACAAATTTATACCAATTGCCTTTTCATTTATATCAAAGCCATTCTCAGCATACACATCTGCTAATTCTATAGACTTCGGTCCTTCAACATCATATGTCCATTCAGAAGCCCAATCATCATCCTCTTCTTCCAGCGAAAAATACTCTTCACAAATATAAAACTGACTATCCCATTCATTATCAAGATTATATTCAAAATAAATTGCTTTTGCCTCTTCACTAGTAGCGATTTGTATAGCTTCATACAATGCTAGTCGAATACTTTCCTCATATGCTCCTAAATGAATTGCTTTAATTCTCTCTGCATAACCCTTAGACGCTAACATGCAGCAAATATCATAATACTTCCCTTCTATTTGCTCTACTGCTAACGAAAAAACATCTTCTTGCATCTCTTCTAAATACTGAAATATATCCACACTAACTACTCCTCACTCTTTACGCACCCCAATGCGATGGACGGGACAACATTTTCGGTAATTTCGTATGTTTATCCCCTCTCGCCGCATTAACTTGAACTTGCGTTAGAAAAATACTATTAGTAAAATCAGCCCCGCGAATATCTGCATCTCGCAAATCTGCCCCGATAAGGTCTGCTCCTCTTAAATTTGCTCCATTTAAGTTAGCCGCAATTAAGTAAGCTCCTCTTAAATTCGCTCCTTGCAAATCTTTCTTCTTCAAATTTGCTCCCATAAGATCTGCTCCGCGGTGAATGATTCGTTTCTTACGCGCAGTATTCATTTCCTTCCAAACTAGCTCACTCGTTTCTAAAAGTAAAATATTCACTTCTGCACGATGTAATGGGATATTTACTTTCATTAACTCGTCCGCATTTAAATTCGAAAGTCGCTCCGTCTCTTCAATTGCTTTACTTAATTCTTTATGGATCGATTGTGTCGCCTTTAATAAAATAGCCTCATTTAAATACCAAAGCATTTCATGGAGCTGATGCATAACTGGAAAAGCATCATACATTTTTCTCGCATGCTTAGCATCTTTCCGCCAATCCATCCCGTTAAAAGTAACTTGAGAAATCTTCTGTCCAGCGCCAAAACATTCAAATACTGTACAGCCTTTATAACCTTTTCCTCTAAGATCTTTATGTATACTACATTTAAAATCTGACTGTAAGTTGGAACATGGTTTACCACCATCTTTATTCACTGCAAAATCTACCGATGCTGCGAACGGTAATGCAACGCAACATAAGCCGAAGCATTTTTCGCAGTTTGCTTTTAAATGATAAAAATTAATATCTTCTTTATTTTTATGAATATCTTTTTCTCCAATCAAACCATATTCCCCCTGTTATACTCACTTAAACTTTATCTTTATACACCATTTATTATGTATCATACTGTTTCCCCAAACATTTTAAAAAGAGTCTTTCCAATTTTCTCAGTTCTAGCAATTACATATATTACTCTTTGCTTATTAAAATCGCAAATTGGTTTTGCTAACAACGGTAAATGACCAATGTGTTCTGAAATTGTTCTTGGTACAATTGTAACTCCAGCCCCAGAAGCAACCATACCAAGAATAAAATCTCTAAATGAGACTTCAGTACTAATATTAGGCTTTACTTTCCATTTCTCATACTCCTCAATTATCGCTCTGCGTATATCACATCCATCAGGATACATTACTAGGCGTTCAAGCAATAATTGATTCATGAAAACAATATCTTGTTGATGAAATGAATGTTCCTTTTGAAAAACTACATCATATGATTCTTTGAATAATTCTTTATTCCAATAATTTTTAGGCACCCACTTTTCATCTATTAAACCAGCATCTATTTTCCCGCTCAATAGATCTTCCATTATCTCCTTTGACATATCATACACATTCGTATTTATTTTTACATTTTCATCCTTATAATTAACAAGTTTTTGAGGTAGATAAAATGCTGCAAGACTAGGAAGTAAACCCAATGTTATATCCACCCTTTCTCCAAACTTGTTCATATCTTTTTTTATAATTTCCCAGTCCTCAAGGAGTGAAGTAGTTCTTTTTTGAAACTGAACACCCGCTTCTGTCAATTGTATTCCTTGCGGTGATCTATGTAATAATTCTACACCTAACTCGTCCTCCAACTTTCTAATTTGCTTGCTTACTGCCGGTTGTGTCATATGAAGATGTTCTGCCACTTTCGAAAAACTTTTATACTCCGCACAAATTAGAAAACAACGTAACCAATCAATATCCACGTTCCACATCCCCTTGTTAAAACTTTTTATTATACCCTTCAAAAATAATGGAAATTCTCACTCTTTATAATACATAGTATCCTTTCGATATAACAATAAATCAAACCTATAAAGGAGCATGAAAATGAAACAAATATCTGAAAATACCGCACTTATTTTAGTTGATGTTCAAAAAGGATTCAACGATGCATATTGGGGAAATCGTAACAATCCTCATGCTGAATCAAATATGAAGCTCATTCTACAAACATGGCGAGATACAAATCGACCTGTTATTCATATACAGCACATTTCAAATAAAGAAAATCATCCTTTAAGAGAAGATTTCATCGGTAGTGAATTTCAAGAATTCGCTATTCCACTTATAAATGAACCCGTATTCAAAAAAAACGTGAACAGTGCTTTTATTGGAACCGAATTAGAATCCTATTTACGAAAACACAATTATGAAACCATCGTAATTATAGGTTTAACAACTGATTATTGTGTTTCTACAACAGTCCGAATGGCTGGTAATTTAGGTTTCTCTACCTATGTAATTTCTGATGCTACTGCTACATTTGATAGAATTGCATACGATGGGAAATATTATTGCGCTAACGATATCCACAAATTTGCTTTACTAAGCCTTCACGAAATGTTTGCAACAGTTTTAACGACCAATGATCTATTAAATATAACAACATACGAATCTTCATCCTTATAAATTTTCAAATGAAAAATTTAATATAAAATAAAGTTACAAATGACATCCAATAAACAATAATCACTTTCATTTTAAATTGCAGTTTCCACCATTAAACATTATCATTAAATTATAAAAATTCAAACAAAAAGGGGAGTTACTATGGCACTACAAATGAAAACAAACTGTCAAATTTGCGATCAATCGCTCGAACAAGATTCTGAAGCATACATTTGCGTGTATGAATGTACATTTTGTGCACCATGTACAGAAGAAAGACACAACGTTTGCCCAAACTGCGGCGGCGAATTAGTACGTAGACCTAAGAAAAAACAGTAAAAAGCAAAGCGATATCGCTTTGCTTTTTACTGTTTTTGAGGATTTGAAATTATATCAACGATTTTTCAAATATATCGAACACAACTTCAACACAACTTAAACATTTAAAAACTTCACACAAACAGGCTCTGGCACAACAACATCAGATTGTAAAAGAGTTAGCTTCCCTGTCGTTTCATCTCTTGAAAATAGCACAAGATTATGCGACTTTTCATTTGAAGCAACAAGAAACTTTTCAGTAGGATCTAATACAAAGTCTCTTGGCCAATTTCCTTCTGTAGATGTATGTGCAACAAATGTAAGCTGACCTAAATTTTCATCTACGCTGAAAACAGCAATACTATTATGGCCGCGATTACCTGCATATACAAAGCGGCCATCAGAAGAAATATGAATCGCACTTCCTTGATTATTTTCATCAAATGCTCCAGGAACGGTAGAAATATACTGTAATTCTGTAAATGTTCCTTCTGCTGGATTATATGTTAACACAATAACCTCTGAGCTAAGCTCTGTCATCACATATGCATATTTTCCATTCGGATGAAATGTAATATGTCTCGGACCACTTCCTGGATTTACAGACAAGCTATTCACTTCTTTTAATACACTATCTTTTATTTCATACGTAAGTATTTTATCAATCCCTAAATCAACACCCACTACATACTTTTCATCAGGCGTATATCCCGCGTAATGTGCATGCGGTTTCTCTTGTCTTTCTTTGTTCGGACCTGAACCTTCATGTGCCATAATAGATGTGGCAGGATTTACAGTTCCATCTTCTTCATTAACTACAAAAGACTCGATCGTTCCTTTATGGTAATTCGCTGTAACTACCGTACGATTTCTACTATCAACACTCACATGACAAGGAGAAGCCCCTTCCACTACTTGTCTATTTTCTTCCGTTAACTCTCCCGTTTTACTATCAATCGAATAAGCAGCCACACCACCAGATTCGCCTTCCTTAACAACGGAATAGAGATATTCATTATTTTTGCTAATCGTTACATATGTAGGGTTATCCAGCTTAGCCGCAAGTGTTACATGACTAATTTTCTTTGCTTCCGTGTCTAAAATAAACTTATATATTCCTTCACTTTTTTCTTTCGTGTAAGTTCCAACATACCCAATAAACTCTTTGTTATCCTTCATTTCCATAACCCTCTCTCCCTAAATTTTTTGTTCATCATACTTCTTAACATATTTTATGTTGAAAGAGTATCCTAAAAAATTGGAGTACCTCTTTATACGTTACCATATTTCCCTGTTAAATAGCCTTTAAACCCACTTTTTTTGATACGCTGCTATACTTTCATATTCTTCTTCCAATTGACGGGACAGACGAATATAGATTGGTGTTAAATCTTTATATTTTTCCACACTTTCCATGTTTGGTTCATGGTGGAAATTCGCACCTACCATTTCAGAAACTACATGTAACGTATCTACTTCACCTAAACTATATAAACCGAGGATTGCAGCTCCTAAGCAAGAGCTTTCGAAACTTTCCGGAACATATACATCTTGATGAAAAATATCCGCCATCATCTGTCTCCAAAGTTCCGATCTTGCAAAACCACCTGTCGCTTGAATTTTTTTCGGTTCACCAATTAGCTCTTTTAAAGCAAGAAGAACGGTGTATAAATTATAAATTACTCCTTCTAACACAGCACGGATAAGATGTTCTTTCTTATGATGCAATCCAAGTCCAAAGAAAGATCCTCGCGCATTTGCATTCCATAAAGGAGCTCTTTCTCCTGCTAAATACGGGTGAAATAATAAACCGTCGGACCCCGGACTCACTTTTGCTGCTATTTCAGTAAGCACTTCATATGGATCTTTTCCTAACCGTTTCGCAAGCTCAATCTCTGAAGTGCCTAATTGATCGCGAGCCCATCTGAAAATCATACCACCGTTATTAACTGGTCCACCAATTACCCAATGGTCTTCAGTTAGGGCGTAACAAAAAATTCTACCTTTCGGATCAGTTACAGGACGATTTGTTACAGCACGTATCGCACCGCTTGTACCAATTGTAACAGCAACAACACCAGGGTCAATTGCATTTACACCTAAATTCGATAGTACACCATCACTCGCTCCTACTACAAAAGGAGTAGAAACAAGTATATTCATCTCTTTTGCAAGTTCTTCATCTAATCCTGTTAAACTGTGCGTCGTTGGAACAAGTTTAGAAAGCTTTTCATCTGTAATTCCCGCAACACGTAAAGCCTCTTCATCCCATTTTAAAGATTTCAAATTGAACATTCCTGTTGCTGATGCTATAGAATAATCAATTACATACTCCTTATATAACTTATAAAAAACATACTCTTTAATAGAAATAAATTTATAACTTTTCGCGAACAATTCTGCCTGCTCATTCTGTAACCAAACTAATTTCGAAAGTGGTGACATCGGATGAATTGGTGTCCCAGTCCGTAAATAAATTTCATGACCATTCATATCATTCTTTATTTTCTCTGCCCAGCTTGCACTTCTATTATCTGCCCAAGTGATACATCTCGTTAACGGCTTTCCCTTCTCATCTACAGCAATGATACTATGCATTGCCGAACTAAAAGAAACACAAACAATATCATGCGGCTGTACACTACTTGATCGTACAGTTTCTTTAATCGTATGTATTACTGCATGAAAAATTTCTTCTGGGTCTTGTTCTGCTGTTTCAGGCGTAGGAGAATATAAAGGATATTCAATTCCATGACTTGCAATAACAGATCCCTCAGTAGAAAATAGAACCGATTTTGTACTAGTTGTCCCAATATCTACACCAATCATATATTTTGAGCTCACCATTTCTTCCTCCTAACAAAAAATTGCTACCGTATACCACCATAAAAATACATTCCTTTTATCTATTGATAACGTTATATGCTACATTTATCTAAATGGAAACATCCTTACCTTAAACAAACATATCGAGTAATAAAACGCCTCCAAAAGCGATAAATGAAAGTAATGTTTCTAATACTGTCCATGTTTTAAATGTTTCTTTCACTGTTAACCCTAGGTATTCTTTTACCATCCAGAACCCAGCATCGTTTACGTGAGAAAACATTAATGCTCCTGCACCTGTTGCAATGACGAGTAACTCTACATTCACACCTGTCGTATTTTCGACGATTGGCGAAACGATACCCGCTGCTGTTGTTAAGGCGACTGTCGCTGACCCTGTCGCAATTCGAATTAATCCTGCTACTATAAATGCTAATACAATTGGAGATAGTGCTAAATGCTCAGACATTTGAGCAATAGCATTCCCTACACCACTATCGATAAGAATTTGCTTAAATCCGCCCCCAGCACCAATAATCGCAACAATAGAGCCGATTGGTAATAAGCTATCTTCTGTTACCTTCTTAATCGCCTTTTTATCGATACCTTGACGAAATCCAAGAAAATAGAAAGCTGCAAAACATGCAATCAATAATGCAATGATAGGACTACCAATTAATGTGACAATCTTCATCAAAGTAGTAGAAAGTGGAACATAAGGAGCTGCTGCAGCTAAAACCATTAACAGAACAGGTAACAATATAACTAAAAATGAAACTCCTATTCCTGGTAATTTCGTTGATTTTGTATTTACACGAATCAATTCTGGCTCATTTTCAGGAATTACACGTTTGTGAATCCATTTAGCGAATATAGGACCTGCAATAATCGCTGCAAAAAATGTAATAATGAGTGAATACAATAATACCTTCCCAAGATTCGCCTTATAAATACCTATTGCCACGATTGCCCCTGGATGCGGAGGAACAAGGCCGTGTACGACAGATAGCCCAGCAATTGCTGGTAATGCTATCAATAAAATATTTTGTTTCGTTGTTTTATGAATTGAAATTACTAACGGCAGTAATATTAAAATGCCTACTTCAAAAAACACTGGGATTCCAATAATAAAACCTGCAATTAACATCGCCCATGGTAAGTTTTTTATTCCAAAGGATTTAATAAAGAACTCTGCCACTTGCATTCCAGCACCTGACTCTGCCATCATTTTCCCTAAAATTGTACCTAATACTAAAATACCTACTAAATGCCCGAGAACACTTCCGACTCCCGTTTCATAAGCACTCACTATTTTATCCATTGGCATTCCAGACATAATTGCTAAAAACAAACTTGCAACCGTCAAACTAATAAACGCATGCCATCTCCACCACGATACCCCTAAAATAACAATTACAATTGATAATAATGTAATCATTAAAAGGTACATATTCATACGCAATTCCCCCTTTATGTAAACCCTTTCAAATTTCTATATAATTAAAAGAACCTATATAGTTCTTACTTGGGTAAAAGATACCTTTACATATTGATATAAAAAGAATCTCCCTTATTAGAGATACACTTTAACTCATCTCTCTAATAAGGGGATTTCTCTTTCATAATTATAATGTTATTGTGATAAACGCTTCGCCGTGAGCAAGTTTTCCTTTTTTAAAAGTGAATGACGCTTTCTTCTCTTACTATTTTCACATAGTAAGACTCCAAACTCGGGATCCAGTTTAAACGATGAAGTTACTTAGGATTTGTCCTCTCATGAAAAGCAATTTTCGGAAAGCCTCTTCACTTTTATGCCTTATAATTTAGGAGCTTTCGCCCAATCCGCAGCAAACTTCTCAATACCTTGATCTGTTAATGGGTGCATAGCAAGTTGTTCAATTACTTTATAAGGGATTGTTGCAATGTGAGCACCTGCCATCGCTACACGAGTTACATGATCTGGATGTCTAACAGAAGCCGCAATAATTTGTGTATCTAATTGGTGAACATCGAATAATTCAGCAATTTTAGCAACTAATAATACGCCATCTTCAGAAATATCATCTAAACGTCCTAAAAATGGAGAAACGTACGTTGCACCTGCTCGAGCAGCTAAAAGAGCTTGGTTCACAGTGAAAATAAGTGTTACGTTTGTTTTCACACCTTTTTCAGTAAGATAGCGACAAGCTTCTAATCCTGCTAATGTCATCGGAAGTTTTATCGTGACGTTTTTATCGCCACCATTAATTTTAATTAACTCTTCTGCTTGAGCAATCATTTCTTCAGCCGTAACAGCATCTGGCGTTACTTCTGCCGAAACAGATTCAACTTTAGGTACTGCCTGACAAATTTCTGCGATACGATCTTCAAACTTAACGCCCTCTTTTGCTACTAAAGAAGGATTCGTTGTAACACCAGCTAAAACTCCAAGTTTATATGCTTTTTTTATGTCCTCAAGATTTGCAGTATCAATAAAAAACTTCATGATCTATTCCCTCCATTTTTTAAACGTCAATGAGTTAAATTTTTAAGATGTTTATTTCTTTTCTACTGCATGTCCGCCAAATTCATTGCGCAGAGCTGCTACTACTTTTCCTGTAAATGTATCATTGTCTAATGAGCGGTAGCGCATTAATAGAGACATTGCGATAACAGGAGTTGCTGTTTGAAGGTCTAATGCTGTTTCTACTGTCCATTTTCCTTCACCAGAAGAATGCATAATACCCTTAATTTCATCTAATTTTGCATCTTTAGAAAATGCATTTTCTGTTAATTCCATTAACCAAGAGCGAATGACTGAACCGTTGTTCCATACTCTTGATACTTTTTCATAATCGTAGTCGAATTCACTTTTCTCTAGAATCTCAAATCCTTCGCCAATAGCAGCCATCATACCGTATTCAATTCCGTTGTGAACCATTTTTAAGAAGTGACCACTACCAGCTTTTCCAGCATATAAGTATCCATTTTCTACAGCAGTATCACGGAAGATCGGTTCAACGATGTCCCAAGCTTCTTGATCTCCTCCGATCATATAACACGCACCATTACGAGCGCCTTCCATTCCGCCAGAAGTTCCTGCATCCATAAAGTGAATGCCATCTTTCTTTAATTGCTCATATCGGCGAATGGACTCTTTATAATGTGAATTACCCGCTTCAATTAAAATATCTCCTTTTGATAAAAGTGGTGTAACCTCATCGATAACAGAATCAACAACAGCGTGTGGTACCATAACCCAAAGAACTCTTGGTGATTGTAATGACTGAACAAGTTCATTTAAGCTAGATGTACCTGTAGCCCCGTACTCTTTCATTTCTTCCACTGCACTTGCATTTAAATCAAATGCTACTACTTCATGTTTATGATCCATTAAATTTTTCCCTAAATTTAATCCCATTTTACCTAACCCAATTAATCCTACTTGCATAATATAATTCCTCCTCAAATCATCTTTTATTAAAAATCCACATCACTACAATCTGGAATACCTTTCAGCACTGAAATGTTAGTACGTACAGAAAGGTATTCACAGTCATAGCTTAAGAATTCAACACATTTTTTGTAATTTGAACAACATTTTCTGTCGTAAATCCAAATAGATTCATGACTTCAGCTCCAGTTCCTGAAGCTCCAAATGTTTCAATTGATAGTACTTTTCCTTCTTGTCCTACATAACGTTCCCAACCGAGAGATACACCCATCTCAAGAGATACTCGTTTCGTTACAGAAGACGGAAGAACGGATTCTTTATATTCGTTCGATTGGCGATCGAATAATTCCCAGCTCGGCATTGCAACGATGCGAACAGAAACTTGATCTTCTTCTAATTTTGCTTTCGCACTAGCAGCTAAGGATACTTCAGAACCTGTCGCAATTAAAATTACATCTGGATTTTCATTCGTTTGTGTTAATACGTAAGCTCCTTTAGAAAGATTCTCTATGTTCGCTTTCGTTTCATGAAACACCGGTAAATTTTGACGGCTCAGTACTAAAACGACTGGACCTTCCGTTTGCTGTAAAGCATAAGCCCACGCACTTGCTGTTTCATTTGCATCTGACGGGCGGATAACTGTTAAACCAGGAATTGCCCGAAGAGCTGCCAAATGTTCGATTGGTTCATGCGTTGGACCATCTTCTCCTACAGCGATCGAATCATGTGTAAATACGTACGTAACAGGTAACTTTTGCAATGCAGCCAGTCGAATCGATGGACGAAGATAATCGTTAAATACAAAGAATGTACTTACGAACGGCTTTACTCCTCCATGAAGTGCCAGTCCATTCGCTGCCGCGCCCATTGCATGTTCACGTACACCGAAGTATATATTGCGGCCAGCATACGATTCTACTGCGTACACTGCTTCCCCTTTTATATCTGTCATCGTAGAATGAGAAAGATCCGCACTTCCACCGAAAATAGAAGGAATCGATTTCACATAATGATTAATAGCTTCCCCACTTGCAACACGAGTAGAAATCGTTTTTTCAGTATCAAAGGATAGAATGTCTTTCGCTTCGATTAAAACCTCACCTGTAATCGCTTTTTCTAATTCATCTGCTAGTGCTGGATTCGACTCTCTATATACGTTGAACTGCTCATTCCACTTGTTCTCTTTTTCAATACCTTTTTGCTTCAGTTCATTAAAATGAGCTGTTACTTCTTCAGGTACAAAGAAATCTTCCTCATAATGCCAACCATACGCTTGTTTTGTCGCTGTCGCTTCTTCTACTCCAAGCGGGTTACCGTGTGCTTTGTTTGTTCCAGCAACTTTTGGACTTCCGTAACCTATAATCGTTCTAATCTCTATAAGAGTAGGTTGATCCTTATTGTCTTTCGCTAATTGAATCGCTTTTGTAATCGCATCAACATCGTTTCCATCCTCAACTCTTACATATTGCCAATGTGCAGATTCTACCCTTTTCTGCATATCTTCAGAGAAAGCAATGTTTAATTCTCCGTCAAGTGAAATTTCATTTGAATCATACAGTACAATTAACTTACCAAGTTTCATATGCCCTGCCATTGACATCGCTTCATAAGCGACGCCCTCCATTAAGTCACCGTCTCCCACTAAAGCGTACGTATTGTGATCTATAATAGAGTGACCATCCTTATTGAACTTCGCTGCTAAATGAGCTTCCGCCATTGCCATCCCAACAGCATTTGCAATGCCTTGTCCTAACGGGCCTGTAGTCGCTTCAACTCCAGAAGTGTGACCAAACTCAGGATGTCCTGGTGTTTTACTATTTAACTTTCTAAAACTTTTCAAATCATCAATTGAAACGTCATATCCAGCTAAATGAAGTAGGCTATATAATAAGCTAGATCCATGTCCAGCCGATAAAACGAATCGATCACGGTTAAACCATTTTGGATGATTCGGATTATGATTTAAATGATTCGCCCATAATGCATAAGCCATCGGTGCTGCGCCCATCGGAAGACCTGGATGACCTGAATTTGCCGCATTAATAGCATCAATTGATAACGTACGAAGTGTGTTCACTGCTAATTGATTTATGCTTTGTGTCATAATAATCGTCCCCCTAAATGCTTTCATGAAAGAAAGTACTTATTTTTCCGTTTCTTGATCTAACCACCATTTAAATCCACTTTCTTGCAATAATTCATGAGACGCATCTGGACCATATGAACCAGACTCATATTCATGAAGTGGTAATAAGTTTTCCTCGAATGCTTCAAGAATTGGTTGTACCCATTCCCATGACAATTCAACTTCTCTCCAATGTGCAAAGAATGTAGCGTCTCCACTTACAGCATCATGAATAAGTCTTTCATACGCTTCAGGCACTCCTACATCTGCTTGCTCGCAAGTAAAGTTAATACGCATCGGTTCAATTTCTCCATTTTTCAATGGATTTTTACTATTTAACTGTAACGAAACATTCTCACCTGGGCTAATTTCAATTATTAATAAGTTAGGTTCTGCATTTGGATTATTATCTTGGTATTGCTGTTTTAGTGTATTTTTAAATTCGATTACAATACGAGTAGACTTTTCTTTCATTCGTTTGCCTGTTCGTATATAGAAGGGAACGTCAGTCCAAAATGGATTATCGATCCACAAACGAGCAGCAACAAATGTGTCTATGTTAGAAGAAGGATTTACTCCTGGCTCCTCTTTATATGCTACAACTTGCTCGCCTTTTATCTCTCCTGAAGCGTATTGTCCGCGAATGATATGGTTTTGAACGTCTTCTTTTTTCACTTTACGAAGCGTCTCCATTACCTTTCGCTTTTCCTCTCGAATTTCACATGCATTAACCTTTTCCGGCAGATTCATAGCAGTCATCATTAATATTTGTAACATATGATTTTGAACCATATCTCGAATGGCTCCTGCCTGATCATAATATCCTGCTCTTTCTTCAACCCCAACTGTTTCACTCGCTGTAATTTGTACATTCGCTATATGTTCTTTATTCCAAATTGATTGGAGAACAGGATTTGCAAACTCTAGTGCTTCAAGGTTTTGAATCATCGGCTTACCTAAATAATGATCAATACGGTATATCTCGTCTTCTTCAAACGTGCGACTAAGCTTATCATTCAGCTCACGAGCAGATTTGAGATCGTGTCCAAACGGTTTCTCAATCATTAGGCGTTTCCATCCATCCGTTTTATCAAGTCCGCTTTCCTTAATATTTAAAGCAATTGTCTCGAAAAATTCAGGAGCAACGGAAAGATAGAACATTCTATTCCCTTTTATATGTAGTTCTTCTTCCCTTTCACGAACGACTTGCAATAATCTCTCATAGTCTTCCGGCTTACTCACATCTAATGGACAATAGCGAAAATTATCTAAAAAACCTTCAAGTTCTAGAGTACCTTCTTCTCTATGACGGGAAAATGTCTCTATTGATTCTTTTATTCTTCCTTGAAAATCTACATGAGATACTTGGCGTCTTCCAAGCCCGATAACGGATATTTGCTTTGGAAGCTTTTGATCTCTATATAAGTTATATAGTGCGGGGTAAATTTTTCGTTTCGCTAAGTCCCCTGTCGCTCCAAATAAAACAAAGGTCATTGATTCCAATTTCAGTCCCCCTCTTGTTGTATAATCCTTGTCAATATTTTAAAAATGAATTGTACAGAAGCCCCTGTTTTTATAAAAAACAAAGAATTCGCAAATTCCAATTCTTTTTATACCTTTCGCTTTCTAATTGTCCCCAATATTAATAGTGGCAATTCAAAGCATTTCCATCACATCTTACTTACCTACTGTCACTTAAATAAAATAACTTAATTATTAAAAGTAATTAGGTTATTTTATATCTATCATATTAACCACATAGATTATCATCGTCAAGTAAAGTGTCTCGAATTAAAGATTTCCCATTCCGTACTATCTTTTCGTACTTGTTTATTTATTAGAATTATCTTCATCACATAAAATGAATAATAAAAAGGCAAAAACGAACAAGAATATGTTCGTTTTTGCCTTTTTATTATTGCTTCAATTGATTTTTAACCGCTCTTATAACCAATTCATGATCTTCTTCTGGTGGTAATCCTGAAACGGTTATCATTCCAATAACCCCTACGTTTTTTATTCTGATAGGAAAGCATCCACCAAATGCAGCGTATTCCGAAGTATCTAAAAGATATTTTTCATTATAGGAGACTCCAGTTATTTCACTTTGTACCTGCATATAATACGAGCTACGATCATGCAGGGAAACGACTCGTTTTTTACGCTCAATCCATTTCGTATTTTCCTCATTTGTCCCCGTCATCTTAAAATGAAATAATTGCACACCATTTTTCGTTATATCAACAGCAATCAATTTTCCCTCTTGCTTCGCTGTTTTAACGATAAATAAACCTAGTTGTAAGGCATCTTCATTTGTAAAAGAGGAAAATTGAAGTGTTTCCTCCTCTTTTAAAATTTGTTTACTTATTTCACTCAAATTTGAATTGCTCATATCTTTATCCCCCTTACTCACTTTATGCCACATGGATATTTTTCAATTTATGTGACTCTATCGTATGACCTTTCAATATTACTAGTACTCTCTTCCTCTTGGTGCTAATAAGAATTATATTTAACGCATTCAAAATGTATGTCCCTTAAAGTGCTGCTATACGCACTAAACATTTCGTATAGAGACATCAACAACATTACAAGCTAAAAAAACCAATTGCTTAAGCAACTGGTTCGCTAAAATTTTCATATGGGATATTCATTCAACCAAAGGAATGCTTGTCTATAATCATCAAAAAACTTTACGGATTCTTTCGTATTGGATTGTTGTAAATAATTCATGATCTCGCCTTCTTCAAGGAGAAAAGCAATTGCCTTACTGTGATTCAAAATCGTTTCATTAAAAAACTTCTCTTTCCATACTTTTTGAACAGAAAAATGATCTGGTATGTAGCCTTTTCTATCTACCAACAATTTGTATTTCCGTCCCTCGGAAATGAATTGCTGACAAACTTGCTCGAAACCATTAAACCATTCATACACATCATCTGTTTTAATCTTGCCGATAAGACGAGTAACAATTATATCTCCCGAAACAGTTGTTCTAATATTCAGTTTACTCAACCTAAAATCATCTCCCTTAGCTACAATTATGCAGAAATATCTCATAAAATCAACAAGATAAACTGTAACGCATTAAAAAGGGACAGACCCTCCCAACCGAGAAGCCTGTCCCAAAATCGTTCTATTTTTCATTCAAACTAATAATCGTGAATTAGAATAATGATTTAATACTTGCTAAAACAGTAAGTACACCTACAATAATAACAAATACGTTACTCATTTTCCCTTTGTATTTAGCTAGTACTGGTACTTTTTGAATCGCATACATCGGTAATAGACATAAGATAGCAGCAACTAATGGACCACTTAAAGAATCAATAAGTCCAAGAATACTTGGATTTGTGTAAGCAACAAACCAGCATGATAATACAACAAAAGTAAGAACGATTGTCTTAATTGTTTTTTCTTCAATTACTTTTCCACGTGATTGACCGAACTTAATAATCATGTCACGCATTACTTCAAATGCTCCGATATAATGGCCAAGGAAAGATTTTGTAATAGCCACAAAAGCAATGATTGGAGCGGCAATCGTAATTACAGGTGAATTAAGTTCATTCGCTAGATATGAAAGGATTGATAAGTTTTGCTCTTTTGCCATTTTTAAATCCTCTGGAGTTAAGCTCAGTGCACTACTCCAAACGAAGAACATAACTACAACGAATGTCATGATGTAACAAACTTTTTGTATTTGTGCACATTTCGCATCAGTAGCTTCGATTCCATACGTAGCTCTCTGTTTCACAACAAATGATGAAATCATAGGTGAATGATTAAATGAGAATACGATGATTGGTAAAATCATCAATATCGTTCCAAAATATCCTGTTCCTGTTGAAGCAGTAGAAACAGCTGAAAAGCTAAGCATTGACGTATTCCACTGTGGAATTAAAGATATTGCGATAAATAATAGAGAAGCTATGAAAGGATACACTAGCATACTCATGACTTTTACAGTAATATCTTGACCAAAATTCAGTATAGCGATAAGACCAAGAACTAATACAAGTGATAAAATAGCCCTTGGAGGTTCTGGCATGTGCAATTGATGCACGATAAAACTACTTGCAGTGTTTGTAAGCGCAACCGAATACATTAGTACGATTGTATAAATTGAACCGAAATATACGATGTTAAAAATGATACTCGCTTTATTTCCGAAATACTCTCTAATTGTACCTGTGATCCCCTCATCAGCAGAATTAGAAGCGTATATCATTTTAGCAAGTGCCCTATGTGAGTAATACATAACTGGATATGCAAGCAATGTAATTAGTAGTAACGATAATAATCCACCTGAACCTGCATTAATCGGTAAAAAGAGCACCCCTGCTCCAATTGCAGTTCCAAATAGACTGAGTGCCCATGTAGTATCCTGCTTATGCCACTTTTTCGGATCTGCATATTGCTCATTTTTTCGTGCGGTATTTTCAGCTTGAACTTCTATTTTCTTTGCAGTATTCCCGTTCATATAATAACTCCCCCTTTTATCTATTCCTGCGGCTCTCTTTATAGCTAACGAATATTTTTCTTTTTCGGAAAATGAATGCCTTACAAGTTGCCCCACATTGTATGTCCTTCATCAAAATGAATCCAAATTAAAACATTCGCTAGATAGCGTCCTAATATAATTGTTAGCGTTAACAAAAAAGTTTACTCGTACTATCCGCTCCTTATATAAAGACCGCTTAAGAGAACAATATAGAATAGATTTCATAAATACGTTGCAACATTTTTAATAACAATGTATTACTTTAATGGTTTCTCTAAATTACTTGTAACAAGTAATTTTAGTTAAACCGGCCTCTCTTCATTTATGAGGCATTTCTTTCTCAATTCTATACATCACTTTCATAGCTTCGGCAGCATTTATGGTATTGATTACACAAGCCACTGAAGCACTTTACATACATTTCGCCTCTAACCACACACCTTTCTTACTTATAATCGCATTTTTTATATTTTCTCCAGAGATAATAAAATTTCTCTCGACGCCCTCATTATAACGTGTATATTTATAAAATTAATATTTTTATATTTTCAGAAATATTTAGTGAACAAAATTTTATATGGATAATATTTTACAGTTCGTACACAACCCTTGTTCCTAGCGCTTAAAACTGAATGAATTAAAATAAAATACAGTCATACAATACTTATCAAAGTTACTCATTTTAAAGATACTTATATTTTTTTCTGTCAAAAAATTATTTTAATCAAAAAAAGATATTCCGATAAATGATTAACGTAGTTAAAAAGAAATATCTTTTTGAATGTACAAACAAATTTTAAGGATATATATTATCACTATTGCATTCATATACATTTTTAGGAAAAATACTTTTTTAATTCATAGCAATAAGAGGACCGCTAACATTTTACAAAAACCTACGCTACACGAAAAAATAAAATGAGCTGCCCATATCAGGCAGCTCATTGACATAATTATCACTATCAGGAGTGGGCAAACAAATCATTTCAAAGTCATCTTAATTCGAGTTTTTTCAACTCTTCTTCAGGAATATCTCTATGTTTATACCGAATCGTTTTTACATCGTTTCCTTTTATACGAAAAGTAATTGTGTCCTCTCCATAAGGCGGATTATGCGCACCCTCAAAAGTTTGAATTTGAACAGTTACATAAAAAATATTGTTTGTTTTATCTGTTTTTATTTCAAGTATTTTTTCAGAACCTCGATACCAAAGTTTTGGTTCCTTATAATAGTTTTCAACTTCTTTACTTATCGGCTCTAATAAGAGATTAATGACCACTTCTTTTAAAAACTGTTTTGGTACGGGTATTCTGTTAATTTCCTTCCTTTTCACATCTATAATTTTCCAAAAACCGCCACTCTTTTCAACAGTATAAAGAACATTCGTACCGTCTGCTTTCCAAAGATGAAAATAACCTTTATTTCCCTTAATATATAATCTTGGTTCATCAATCCACTCACCTTCTGTTTGGACTATCCCTAGAAACAGTTGAGTAAGTGGCGTTATTTTATAAC
Source organism: Bacillus cereus group sp. BcHK124 (assembly GCF_027712065.1). Lineage (NCBI taxonomy): Bacteria > Bacillati > Bacillota > Bacilli > Caryophanales > Bacillaceae > Bacillus > Bacillus cereus group sp. BcHK124. The sequence continues at coordinate 13,034 of NZ_JAQFPJ010000022.1, read as the reverse complement.
CTAATTGATTAAAATCACCAAACGAATAAAGTTCATAACCGGTTAAATCTATGTCAAAGCTTTCATTTCTATTATTTTCTATTTTTACAATTGCTTGAGCGGAAATACAGGGTAATAAAAAACTCAGAAAACATATGATGCTAATTATTTTTATTTTCATAAAACCAATCACCTCTTTTATTAAAGTGCAACAAAAGAGATGATATTATTGATTATTGCACGATTCAACCTATTAAAAGCAAATCATGTAATCTCTAAAACCTCTCGTTAACTAGCTCTTTTATCGAGTTTAATTTTGAAGAAAGCTCGATAAACCATTCTTCGTCTCCTGTTAATAATGCAAGGTCTATAAGATAAAGGATTTGCTCCTTATTGATTACCTTTGATTCAGGGAGTTTGTTAACATGTTTACTAAAGAGTAAAATCGCTTCGTTTTTTGTGTACTTGTCATCGCGTTTCACAATGCTAACTGTAACTACATCTTCCACTTCATCAAGTGATACAATGTAACCAACTATAAATTCGCCCTCATTTGATATTCCACGAACCCAATCTCCCACTTTTAAAACATGATTATTATTTGACAACATACTTTTTCACCTTCTTATAAATATTTTTTGTAACGATAAACAAGGAATAAAAACGAAATCAAACTGTAATATTTCCCATTACATTTAAATAGTAAGAACTTACGGCTCTATATAACAAGTAAGCCGCTTAACGTTCTTGATTGATAAGATCAACAACTTCTTTCATTGTATAGTTCTTTAAGTATTCACCTAGATGTTCTTCCGCACCTAAGAAAATAGCGAAAAGAACTTTTCGCATGTTTGAACCTACAATACACTGATTATTTGACTCAGGACACTTAGGCTGCAACGCACCTTCAGAGGTTATCTGATATATATGCCAAAGGTTAACTTCACTTAAATCTCGAGCAAAAATAAAACCGCCACCAGTCCCTTCTTTCGATTGTATAAACTTATGTTTTTTTAACAAACTTAGCACTTTGCGAATGCGTACTGGGTGAACACCTGCACTTTCTGAAATAGCGTTACTTGTTGACATCCGGTCTGGCTGTAAAGCTAAATAAGTTAAACTGTGTATGGCCAAGGTAAAGTCGCTGCTCATTATTTTCCTCCTACGATCCAAAAAAATTATTTCTCCTATATTCACATACTGTAGCTATAAACATTACAGATAGATTAGCCAAACGTTAAAATATATAAGACCCACTCTTAGCATAAAGAAATAGATTCCATAACTTCATTTAGCTTTTTAAGTTACAATACATTTAAAGATTCCATTGTTTCTTCACTTGTTCTTCTGCCAACTGTTTAATTTTTTTCCACACTGTATCTTTGCTTACAATAACATTTGTTTGATAATTTCTATCGTTATAATTAACTGTAACACATACTTCAATCATCTTCTGCTTCCTCCTTTCAAAAAACTTTTCTTAAAAAATATTACTTATTAATTAGCCAACTTTTGCAGTTCAATATTTAAAAATGTTCGGACGCTACGTGGTAAAAATTTGCGAATTTCTTCTTCGTTAAAACCAATCTGTAATCTTTTCTCATCCAGCATAATTGGACGACGCAACATTAGCGGATGCTCAATGATTAATGTATAAAATTCATTTAGCGAGAGCTCATCTATATTTATATTTAAGTCTTGAAAAGTTTTGGATCTAGTTGAAATAATTTCAGTAGCCCCCTCTTCCGTTAAACGAAGAATGGATTTAAGTTCATCCACTGTCATAGAGTTGGATACGATATTTTTTTCAGTATAATCAATTTGATTCTCCTCCAGCCATGCTTTTGCTTTTCGGCATGAACTACAGCTTGCTGTTGTATATAAAACCACCATATTTCACTCACTCCTTTAATTTTTTTATGAAATGCACATTTTAAATATCGGTTACTGAAATGTATTAAAAAAAATTACAGTTTAGAATCAAATTCACGTAATGTTAGTTATTCAGCAATGTTTCATTTATCTCTATTATTCATTTCTTTTAAAATGCTTCTTCTATACATTTGTTGAAACTACATTTTACAGACGATGACAACTCACTTCTAAAAAGCTTACTGTAATTTTAAACCTTACAGTTCTATTAATCAAATGTTAAGTCTTGGAGTAATTAATCATTTTTTTATGTGAATTTCCCCCATAGCGTTATTGAAGACACAAAAATAGGTTGAGGCAATACGTGCCCCAACCTATTTTTTATGCCTCTTTATAACTTTTTGCAGTAATAACTGTTTCAAATTCAAAGGTTTCTGGCAGGTGATCAGCATAAGCGTATTCAAAAGTTCGTCCATCCGTTAAATAGGCCACCTGCTCCACTCTCATTAGAAAATCTTGATTTGTTAAGTTCATAAACTGCTTTTCCTTATCATCTGGGCGAATGCCTTTGACCCTAACAACGGATGTTCCCACTTTAAGACCTAGTTTATTTTGAATGTATGAGTAGATCGACTCCTCTAAAACCGAAGCTTCAACACCTGGAATGACCGCAATAGGCATCCATGTATGCTCCATAATCGTTGGGATACTGTGAATGATACGAAGGCGAATGATTTTATATACGAAATCCCCTACTGAAATGCCCAATTTTTCAGCAATGATTTCATCGGCACCGACAATCGTAAACTCGATAATTTTACTTTCTACCTCGCTGCCATAAACAGCTTTCGTACCTGTTAAAGTTTGAATCATTCGTGCCTTTTCCTGCTGACGCCAATCTTGAACGACTGTTCCACTTCCGCGCCGGCGGATAATGTATCCGTCTCTCACTAACAGATCCAGCGCTTTTTTTATTGTCAGGACTGAAACGCCAAATTCTTCAGCAAGGACGGGGCTACTTGGAATTTTTTCATTAATTTTATATTCGCTGTCTAAAATTTGCTGTTTCATTTTTTGATAAATGCCGAGGTATTTTACTTGTGTTGATCCGCTTGCCATTTCCATACCTCCTTTATGCTGTATTCCCTCTTCTATTCATTCAAATGTAAAGCCTCCAGTTTGTAAACTGAAGGTGATGGCGCAGCAAATCCGTTTTCTAAAATTTCAATATTCGTTATTGCTTCTTCGTCTTTCACAAGCTTTGGTGCACCATTTACAATTGTTTCATACGCTGCATCATAGAAACGACCGTAATCGCCAAGCGGCGTTTTAATTTGTTTTTCAATCCAATCACCGTTTGCATTGCGATATTTAGCAACCCCATAGTACATCGGTGAATCTTCACCAAATCCTGCACTCTCAGGCATAATACCAGCTTTCAGATCATTTTCCTGCTGGTCTTCACCATATTTAATAAACGATCCATTTGTCCCATGAACGATAAAACGCGGATAATCCTTCGCTACAACATGGTTCGTTTTTAGTTTAATTTTCAGCTTATTTCCATAATGTAGACTAACATCAAAATAGTTATCAACCGCACCTTCCACTTCATTATTACGAATATCGTATGTCACCGTATCTGGACGGCCAAACAGTGCAATCATACGGTCCATCGTATGAATACCTAAACTATAAAATGCGCCTTCTTCTTTTGGAGCTTCATGAATGATTGAACCAGGACGGAAATAATCAATATGTGATTCAATCTCGACAATATCACCAAGGAATCCTTGTTCCACAACTTGCTTCACTGCTAAAAAATCACCATCAAAACGACGGTTTTGGTAAGGCATAACTACTACACCTTTCTCTCGTCCTAAAGCTAACAATTCTTTCGCATGTTCTACTGTATCGCAAAATGGTTTTTCAACGATAACTGATTTTCCCGCAAGTATAACTTTTTTCGCGAATTCATAATGCGTATGTGCTGGCGTACATACCGTCACTACTTGAATTTCTTTATCATTCAACAATTCATCCAAATCAGTAGTAAAACTAACACCTTTTTCCTCATATGGAGCTGCTAATTCTTCATTTATTTGACGTACAAAAATCGTTTTTATTTTTATATTATTACGTGTGTTTACATAAGGTAAGTGATAGCGGTTAGCTGACTTTCCAAATCCAATAAAGCCCATTGTTAATGTCATGTTCTTCAACTTCCTTGCTCATAAATTTTCGTTTCTATATTTATTATATAGTTTAGTTATAAAAAGTATATAGTTTTGATTTATAAATTATATATTAAATAAAAAAATTCAGATTAAAAAGGAGCATAACAAATATGGCACACACTACTACATCTATGGAAATTTTCGGTTCACCTGAACAAGTATGGCAATTAATTGGAGGATTCAACTCCCTTCCAGACTGGTTACCTTATATACCTAGTAGTAAATTAACTGAAGGCGGTCGTGTACGTCACCTAGCTAATCCAGATGGTGATACGATTATAGAACGTTTAGAAGTATTCAATGATAAGGAACGGTACTACACGTATTCAATCATGAATTCACCATTCCCAGTCACTAATTATGAGTCCACAATCCGGGTTAAAGAAGGTGCTGAAAGTAAAACATCATTAGTAGAGTGGTTTGGTACGTTCACTCCTGTTGAGGTTAGTGATGAAGAGGCAATAAATCTGTTTCATGGTATTTACAGTGATGGGCTCAAAGCATTGCAGCAAGCATTTTTAGATTGAACTACTAAAAAACAACGAAAAGCAAAGCGATATCGCTTTGCTTTTTTATAAAATCCCTTTTAACTTTTCACCAATCAACTTCGATACATACTCATAGCCTTCTAATCCAAAGTGTAGCCCATCTCTTTCCTCATTTTCTACAAACCTTTTATAATTCCGTTCCTGAATCATTTCGGCATATAAATTTAGAAAATAGCTTCCTGTTTCTTTCGCCACTTTCTCTACCACATCTGCATACTGACCGAGCACTTTATTTGTTCTATTGTGCTGTCTTTCCTCATCAACTGGCGCGGGACTAATAAGCAGTACTTTATCTGACGAAATCCGCTTCACAATCTTCTCTAAGTTTTCTTTATATACTTGTAATGATCCTTGTGAAAAAGAAACTGCATCATTCGTGCCAAGAAAAACTGTTACGAAATCTGGTTTATGTGATAATACATCTTCTTCAATTCTATGTAACGCATCGAACGTATTATCACCCGGAACCCCCGCATTTACCACCTTCCAATTCGGAAACATCTCTTGCAAACGCGGTGTTAACCTCGGCGTTCCATCAAAAAACGTTTCATCAGCTGTAATACTATCACCGAAGCATACTAACGTATTCATAAAGTCTAACTCTCCTTTTATGTATGAAATAATTTTCCTTCTATCGCCTTCATATATCTTTCAGCAGAACGTTCCACTGCCTCATTTGCATTTTCTTTTACTACACGATGAAAAGCGTTGTATAAACGATTAAATTGTAACGGCTTTACTCGATTCACCATTTCTTCCACTTTTCTCGCTGGTAATGGAATTAAGTTTGGATAGCTGTACATAAAGCTTACCCATCGCTCATCTGCTACAACTTGAATAATATCGCCTGTTAACAAAATTCCTTTTCCGTCATTACCTTCTTCCCAATGTAAGACAGATCCTCCTTTAAAATGACCACCTAAACGATGAATGACCAATCCATCCGCTAATTGTAAAGACTCACCAGACCAATAAATAATACGACTACTCGGGCGCATCACCCACTCTTTATCATCTTCATGTATGTAAATTGGTACATCAAATGTCTCTGCCCATTCTACTTGCGTTGAATAATAATGAGGATGAGACAATGCAATCGCATCTAATCCGCCAAGCTCTTTTATTTTCGTAATTGTCATTTCATCTAAATAAGTAATGCAGTCCCACAGTAAACGATATGACTCTGTTTTCACTACATATGCCGTTTGACCGATCGCAAACCCTGGTTTTGTCGTAATACTATAAAGCTCGTTTTCCTCTTCGATTATTTCATTTTTATATGTATCACCTGTTTGTAAGCTTTCTAGCGTCGTCCAAGACTGCCCTTTCGGATTCACATATTGCCTTTCTTCATCACAAATATGACAACTCATCGGTTCTTCTACACTCGCTGCATACTGTACACCACACGTTGTGCAAACATAATTTTTCATGATCATTTCCCCTATCCCTATATTTTTATTAAGCTGATTTTTTATTTTCAATTAATAAAATGATAATGGAATTACAGTAAATCCTTTTTCGTTTCTGAAACATTCATTTCACGATCCCCAAAAAATATTTGTGCTATAAAGCAGCTTCAACCTCGTCCATCCAATAACGCCAAGCTGCTAAATAACCTTCTAAATCTTTCGGGTGGTGTCTTAAACATGTATCTATACGCAAATATAAGCCTATAACTATTTCTTCATATAAATCACGGTCTTTTTTATGAAATACACACTGTTTCATCACATAATCAATCGTTTCTTTCGTTAAATCTTCCGGAGTGGAACAAAACGCATAAATTAAATCGTATATAGGATCTCCTAACACTGGCAAGGGATCAATTACACCGTGCAGCTTATTCTCTTGAAATATAAAGTTATGAAATCCAAGATCCCCATGTAATAAAAATGGCTGCTCTACTCCAGCGTCCCTATTTGCTAACTTAAGAACCGTTCTATACTCTTCTTCACTTATGTAACGTTTTACATTTTCATGAGCTTCCATCACATTTGTCGTTAAAAATTCATTCCAAGATTGAACCGGATTTTCTTTCCATCCCCAGACATCTACATCTGAAACTCTTTCATACTTATTAATAACTTCTTTTACAAGTGTACGAAGCGTACTTCGTTTATCCCCTTGTTCACAAGAAGTACTACCTTCAAGAAAAGAATACACAATATACTTATGGAAAGGTTCATTATACAAAAGCTTCGAAAACAACGTATTCCCCTCATAAAAAGAAAGAAAATTAGCTTCTTCACGTATTACTTCCGCTTCATTCAGCTTTACAACATATTCTTCATCCAGCAAATACACTGTACTTGTCGTTCCTCCGTTTAACACTTTTATGCTATTTGGATCATGTGAAATCACTTTCTCCTTAACTAGTTGTGCAGCGATTACTGAAATGTCCATTCCCTCACCCTTTAATACCGAAGATTCCATCAATTCAAAAGACAACTTTACTATTATTTGACAAACACAAAGGAATTCCTCCTGAAAATCTTAATATAACAAAAAAACATTTACTTTTATATTTCAAAAATAAGGAAATACTAACAAAAACGTTACATACATATAGGAGGACAATATGAAACCTGAATTTTTAAAAGCTGTACATGATGCCATTGGAAATGTCGAACACATTCATATAGAAGAAAGCGGTGCTGACAGCTTACTTATCCATCATGATGATGCACAGCAGTTACAACAAGTCGCTAAAACGTTAGAAAACAACAATTTCCGCTCTGCTTTAAGAACAACTGGCGATGCTTCGTATATTGAAGTATTGAACAGATAATGAAAGTCCGGATGTATGCCGGGCTTTCTTTTTTATATCGAAACTTCAAATTCTTTCACATACACCGCTGTTCCAGCAATATCTATATGTAACTTCTCATTTTCTACATCTTTCGTTACATATACCGTTACACGACCATCTTTATTTATTTCCTGTCCTTGTTCAACAATTAACTCCATTTCATGGTCAAAATCTTTTTCCAAATACATCGCATAATACGCTCCCATTACACCTGAAGCTGTTCCTGTCACTGGATCTTCTATCGTTCCAGCATAAGCCGATGAGAAATGACGTCCATGCATTTGTGCCTGTTCATCATAAGTTTCTAGACAAATTGGGTGAATAGAAGCATTAGGTATTTCTTTTAATACTGATGGAAATGCAGCATTATTAGGTTTCATTCTCTCACACGCACCTAGATTTTTAATCGGTACAATTACCGTCCAATTACCAGTACTTCCATATACAATCGGTAAACTTACATCTAAATCATTTACTTCTAAACCGATACTATGAGCTAATTCTTCTTTTGAACCTGTAAATTCTTTAAACTGAGGTGCTGCCTGCCTCATTTTAATAAAGGTTTCTCCATTTTCATTTACATCTATTTGTATCGGTAAAATCCCAGCCTTCGTTTCAATCGTAAGGTTACTTTTCTCTTCTAATAAACCTTTTTCGCGCAAGGCATATAGCGTCCCTACTGTCCCATGACCACATAAATCCATTTCAAAACCAGGTGTAAAGTAGCGCATTCTTATATCTCCTACTTCTGAGGAAAGAACAAAAGTTGTTTCATTATATCCAACTTTTTCAGCAATAATTTGCATTTCCTCTTCCGTTAATCCATCTGCCTCTAATACAATACCTGCTGGATTCCCCATATTCGGTTTATTCGTAAATGCGTCATAATGAAATACATTTATAGTCTTCATTTTCTTTTCCCCTAACCCTCATTAAAAATTTTATAATAAAGCTCTATCTCCGTTTTCACCACTTTAATTCACCTACACCCGGCTCAATAAACTTCCCTGAAACATCCTCATTTGAATCTATTACCCAATCATATATATTTTGCGCTCCTTCAGCCGGAGTCATATTCGCATCAAAAGCACCAATGTCAGTCTTTAATTTTCCAGGGTGAATGGCAGTTACACGAATTCCTTTATCTTCAAATTCTTGTTGCAGACAAAGCGTTAACATATTTTGTGCAGCTTTAGCAATTCGATAGGAATAGGAAAACTGACCTTGCGAAAACTCTTTGTTCGCCATTTTATGTAATGAACCTAATCGAGAGGACACATTTATTATTCTCGGATGATCCGATTTCTCTAAAGCTACATATGTACCTTTTACAGCTCGAATTACACCTAAACAATGAATATTAAATACATCCGTTAACTCTTCTGAATTCGTATGTAAAACTTCAGTCTCCTTTCCAGTAATGCCAGCGTTATTTATAACTAGATCCAAATACCCTGTATATTCCGCAAGCTGGTTCTTAATTTGCTCCGTACTCTCATCAAGTGATAAGTCTGCCAATATAGGAAAACATCTACAACTAAACATTTGCTTCAATTGTGTTACCGCAACCTCAGTTCTAACTAACGGATAAACAATATGCCCATTTTCATGAAATACTTTTACCAACTGTAATCCTAATCCACGATTTCCACCTGTAATAAACACTCTCATATATTCATCTCCTTATTTTTAAAATAAATAAGAAAATCCATCCACTTACCATTCTCTAAAGAAAATGCCTCTCTCTTGCATTCAAAAGAAAAACCTGCTCTTTCCGCGAGACGGATGGATGGCTCATTATCAACATGTATATGTAATTCAATTCTATGAAAACGAAGGTTATTAAAAAATAACGATAACGCAGCTTTCACACTTTCAATACCATATCCATTTTTCCAGTATTGATTATGTACGGAATACCCCATCATCGCCCATTGATAGTCCATACGTAAAATTTTTATCAGCTCTAGCTTTCCAATATTAGCCCCGTCTTCTTTACGAAAAATACCTAATACATACATCTCATCTCGATGTACTGCTTCATCAAAACCTCTTATCCATTCCGTAAACCATTCTTTCGTTGATGATGCCATAACTTGATAGCCATCGTCATATTTATACTGCGATGGTAACCTCTTATGAAATCCATCGAACCAACTTTCATAATCATCATTTTGGAACGGACGAATCATAAGTCTCTCTGTCTCTACCTGTAATAGCGGAAGCTTCATTTACATCTCTTCCCTTAATTAATATTTGAATTTTCTTTATTATCTTACACAAAATACAAAATCTAGTAAATTATTATGTTCTTGATAAACAAAAAATCCAGTTATGCTTTATACATAACTGGATTCCTCATCACCTAATCATTTTTTATTTTACAAGTACACCTTCTCTTAATTCCCTCTTCAACACTTTCCCTAAAGCATTTTTCGGTAATTTGTCCATAAATACAACTTCTGGTATTTTATAACTTGCCAGTTTTTCTTTACAATGCTGTATAATTTCTTCTTCCGTTAAAGATGTTTGCATATCTTTTACAATATACGCAGTCGGAACCTCTCCCCAAAAGTCATCTGGAACTCCAACTACTGCAACTTCTAAAATACCATGTATTTCATGAATAACATCTTCTACTTGATCTGGATATACGTTATCACCACCGCGTATGATAACGTCTTTATATCTTCCCATAATATGCAGGAATCCATCGTCATCTATCATGCCAGCATCGCCCATGTTAAACCAATTATCTTTTACTACTTTCTTTGTCGCCTTTTCATTATTCCAATACCCTTTAAACATATATGGACTCCTTACATGAATCTCCCCAACTTCATTTGTTGTTAGTTCATGTCCTGTTTCTGGATGAACAATTTTCACCTCTACATGTTTCAAGGTTTTCCCTACAGAAGACATCTTTTCTTTTCCCATCATTGGATGCCATGAAGTTACAACCCAACCTTCTGTACTACCATAGCCTTGCACCATATATATTCCTTTTTCCATATATTTTTGGATGAGTGTTTCTGGCACTTTTGTTCCACCGCTTTGTGCTACTTTAAAAGTTGAAATGTTTCGTTCCTTTTTATTTAATTCATCAAGCATATAGCTATAAACAGCTGGGAATGCAAGCATCGTCGTAATTTTCTCTTCTTCAATCTTATCCCAAATAAGAGTAGGATTCGAATCAGCTAAGAAAATCATCGTAACACCGTGATAAATGCAATTTAAAATAGAAAGCACGCCACTCATATGGAACAATGGATGCACAGATAAAAAGCGTTCTCCTGCCGGAATTTCTCTTTGTCCTGCAATCTCTGCAAAATAATGATGTAAGTTTTTATGTCCAATTACACATGCTTTTGCTTGTCCAGTCGTTCCTGAAGTAAATAAGTAAATTGCATCATCATCTTCATGAACTTCTACGTTCGGCTCTGTACTTGGCTGTTCTTGTAATGTTAATTCAAATGAACCAAAGCCTTCTTTTGTCGTTTGAATTACATAAGGAATTTCTTTAACAGCATCAATCTTTAAAGCTTCATGGAACTCTTCATCAATAACTAACACTTTTAATTTTGCTTCTTTTACAATCGTTTCTAATTCATACGCAGTAAGCTGATGATTTAGTGGAATACATACCGCTCCGATTTTTAAACTTGCCATCATAACGCTTGGAAATGGATGATTATTTTTGCATAGTATTCCAATACGATCTCCTCTTTGTACACCGCTCTGTAACAAATAATGTGCAAGCTGATTTACTCGTTCATTATACTGCTGAAACGAATACCTTTTCCCTCCCCCTACAAGCGCTTCCAAATTTGGTGATTGCATTGCTCTTTTGTGTAATAATTTTTGCATCGTTCTCAAGTAAAACTCCCCTTTATATATGTTAGGTTTTTTATTTTACCAGATTAATTATTAATTTACTAAAGATTACACTTAGTGAATATAAATTTTATAAAAATAGCCATCTACTTAACAAGTAAATGGCTATTCCCTCTTATATATTAGAATACTCCTTATTCATCACATATCGTACATACTCCGGTGCGCTTTTATCAATCTCTTCATCACTTAATTTATATTCAGCACCGTATAAATAAAACGAAGGTATAAATTTCATATCTGTGTATAAGCATGTAGCTTGAAATGGTTTTGTTAACTCATCCATCGTACTGTATATCAAGAAGTACCACCAAAGGTTGAGTACACAATAAGCGAATACGGGAAGTCTTTAATGCAAATTATGAATGAACTATTTGAGTGGGGAAAAGATCATCAAATGAAAAGATTACATGACTAAAAAACCTACCAACTTCTTTACATACTGGTGGGAACAGCACATCACTATCAAGCTAACAAAAAGACCTTAATAAAAAACTTTCATGTTTATAGTCCATTTAAGAATTAGCTTGATAGTGATACGGCAAGACCCAAATAAAGAAGTATATGAAACAAATTAACAACAACGCACGGCTGATGTTAATAAGAAAATTATAGTCGCTGAATGTCTTTCTTACTTCATTTTGAAGTTTAAACAATTATCCATTAAGCCAAGCTTAATAATATCGCTTTTGTACGATTATCCGTTACTTCATAATAAATTTCTAACCCTTTTCGAGTACCTGTAACGACTTTAGTAGCTTTTAGTTTAGATAAATGTTGACTAATTGTACTTTGAGGCATTTGTAACATTTCATACATTGTCGTTACGTTAATAGGACCTTTTGCAACCATTATTTTTACTAATGATAAACGGACAGGATGTGCTAATACCTTCAATACTTCAGTGATTTCTTCATACATTTCTTTCATATTTTTTCTCCCCTTTTACATAAATATTAATGATATCCATATATATAATTCGAAAGGATATACGATTTTGTGTCCGTCATTTTAAAAAAAATAAAAAATCTTTTCAGATGGAAAGAATCCCCCCCTCTGTTCAATATTCTATAAAGTGAAACTTTAATCAGTGGGGGTTTTCTTCATCCCCCACTGATTATTAGTTGAACCAATCGGGCTTTTATGGGCAGCTGATCCCCATCTTACTTCTTTGCTTTCGCTGAATTTTGAGGTAGGGGTCTTACTGCCCATTAAAGCGGGATACATTTTTCTTTCACTCGATATTATGTGGTAGGAATTTTCCTTATTGCGATCCTCTTCCATTGTTTTCTTGCTTATGTCCACTATTCCCTTGAGAATCTCTTCCATTATTCTCTTGCTGATTCCCATTATTCCCTTGCGAGCCTCTTCCGTTATTTCCTTCCTGATTCCCATTATTTCCTTGGGACCCTCTTCCGTTGTTTCCTTGCTGATTCCCATTATTTCCTTGGGAACCTCTTCCATTGTTTCCTTCCTGATTCCCATTATTCCCTTGCGAGCCTCTTCCGTTGTTTCCTTCCTGATTCCCATTATTTCCTTGGGACCCTCTTCCATTGTTTCCTTTCTGATTCCCATTATTCCCTTGCGAGCCTCTTCCGTTGTTCTCTTGCTGGTGCCCATTATTTCCTTGGGACCCTCTTCCATTGTTTCCTTTCTGATTCCCATTATTCCCTTGCGAGCCTCTTCCGTTGT